>NZ_JBSHDU010000017.1:24450-97555 GCF_053616475.1 Streptomyces sp. NPDC055815
CGGGGCGCCCCGGGCCGGCCCGGGCGCTCACCCGGCCCGGCCCGCCCCGGGGCGCGCCGCCCGGGCGGGTGGGGGCCGGCCCCCCCGGCGGCGGGGCCACCTGTCGATCAGTCGGTGTCGGTGCGCTTCGCGAGGCGGGTGCCCCGGCGGAGGGTGACCGACATCAGGTCACTGGGGGCGTCCAGTTCCGGCCGGTGCCAGCGGCCGCGGAGAACGATCACCGCCGCGCCCGCGGCCAGCCGCACCATGTCGGCCGCCGTGCCGGTGCGGTGGGCGGCGACGGTGGCGAGGGCGGCCAGGCCGATGGATCCGCCGAGTTGGCGGGAGCTGTCCATCAGCCCCGACGCCATCCCGGCCTCACGGGGCTCGCCGGCCGCTGACCGGCACGCCTCCGGCTGTCCTGCCGCACACCTTCCCGGTGAGCGGGAACCGGCCCCTGCGCCGGGACGCCCCTCCCTGACAGGCTCCCCTCCGCTGTGGTTCCACCGCCCGCGCCCCGCCCGGGGGGACGGGGCAGCAGGGAGGACGTGACAGATCATGAGGGGCGCGCAGACCATCGCCAGGCTCGCGGACTGGGCCGCGGAGCGGTACGGGGATGAGGAGGCCCTCGTCTTCGGCGAGGAGCGCTGGACGTTCGCGGAGCTGCGCGACCGGGTCGACCGGCTGGCCCGCGCGGTGATCGCGCAAGGGGTGCGCCCGGGCGACTCGGTCGCCGTGTGGGCGCCCAACAGCGCGCGCTGGGTGGTGGCCGCGCTCGGCGCGGTGGCGGCCGGCGCGGTGCTGGTCCCGGTGAACACCCGCTACAAGGCGGCCGAGGCCGCCGACATCCTGCGCCGCTCCCGTACCCGGCTGCTCTTCACCGAGCACGACTTCCTGGGTACGGACTACCGGGCGCTGCTCGCGAACTCGGGGGAGGAACTCCCGCTCCTGGAGCGGACGGTGACCCTGCACTCCGCGGACTGGGCGGGCTTCCTGTCGGGGGCGGACCGGGTGAGCGGCGAGGAGCGGCACGCCCGTACCGGAACCGTGCGCCCCGCCGACACCGCCGACATCCTCTTCACCTCCGGCACCACCGGCCGCCCCAAGGGCGTGCCCACCACCCACGGCCAGAACCTGCGCGTGTACGACGCCTGGGCCCGCACGGTCATCCTCCGGCGCGGCGACCGCTACCTCCTCGTCAACCCGTTCTTCCACACCTTCGGCTACAAGGCCGGCATCCTCGCCTGTCTCCTGCACGGGGCGACGATCGTCCCGGAGCGGGTCTTCGACGCCGACGCCGTCCTCGGCCGGATGCAGGACGAGCGCATCTCCGTACTGACCGGCGCGCCGACGGTCTTCACCTCGCTCATCCACCACCCGGAGCGCGCCGCGTACGACCTGAGCGCGATGCGGATGGCGGTGACGGGCGCGGCGAACATCCCCACGGCGCTCATCGAGGAGATCAGGACGTCCCTCGGCGCGCGGAGCGTCAACACCGCCTACGGGCTGACCGAGTCGACGGGCGTGGTCGCGATCTGCCCGCCGCACGAGCCCCCGGAGACCCTGGCCCGCACCTCCGGGACCGCCCTGGAGGGCACGGAGCTGCGCGTCGACGCCCCGCCCGGGGAGCCCGGCGAGATCCTCACCCGCGGCTACCACGTGATGCACGGCTACCTCGACGACCCCGAGGCCACCGCCCGCGCCGTCGACGCGGACGGCTGGCTGCACACCGGGGACGTCGGGGTGCTCGACGAGCGCGGTTTCCTGCGGATCACCGACCGGCTGAAGGACATGTTCGTCGTGGGCGGGTTCAACGTGTACCCGGCGGAGGTGGAGCAGGTGCTGCGCGGCCACCCGGCCGTCCTGGAGGCGGCGGTCGTCGGCGCCCCCGACGCCCGGCTCGGCGAGGTCGGCGTCGCGTACCTCGTACCGGCCGCCGGGGCGCCGCTCGACGCGGCCGAGCTGACCTCGTACACGCGGGAGCGGCTGGCCAACTTCAAGGTCCCGCGCGCCTTCCACGTCCTCCCGGCCCTCCCCCACAACGCGGCGGGCAAGGTCGACAAGAAGGCCCTGCAGCGGTCGGCGGAGCACACCACCACCCGATGAGGAGAGCCCCAACGTGAACGACAGCAAGAGCCAGTCCGTCGACGTAGTCGTCATCGGAGCCGGCGTCACCGGTCTGTACGCCGTGCACAAGCTGCGCGGTCTCGGCCACACCGTGCGCGGCTTCGAGCGCGGGGACGACGTGGGCGGCGTCTGGTACTGGAACCGCTACCCCGGCGCCCGCTGCGACGTGGAGTCCGTGGACTACTCGTACTCCTTCGACGAGGAGCTGCAGCAGGAGTGGGACTGGAGCGAGAAGTACGCGACGCAGCCGGAGATCATCCGCTATCTGCGCCATGTCGCCGACCGCTTCGACCTGCGCCGCAGCTACACCTTCGGCACCTCGGTGACCTCGGCCGAGCTCGACGAGGAGACGCTGCGCTGGACGGTCCGTACGGACGGCGGCGAGGTCGTGTCCGCCCGGTTCTGCGTGTTCGCCGTCGGCTGCCTCTCCAGCACCCACCTGCCGGACATCCCGGGCGCCGGAGAGTTCACCGGCGCCACGTACCACACCGGCGCCTGGCCGCACGAGGGCGTGGACTTCGAGGGACTGCGCGTCGGGGTGATCGGCACCGGCTCCTCCGGCATCCAGGCCATCCCGCTGATCGCCGAGCAGGCGGCGCACCTCACGGTCTTCCAGCGCAGCGCCAACTTCAGCATCCCGGCAGGCAACAAGCCCCTGGACGACGCGACGCGCCGCCGGCAGAAGGCCGGCTACGCCGAGCGGCGGCGCCTGTCGCGGCTCAGCGGCGGCGGCTCGCCGCACGCCGCGCACCCGTCGGCGACGTTCGAGGTGTCCCCGGAGGAGCGGCGGGCCGCGTTCGAGGAGCGCTGGGAGCTGGGCGGTGTCCTGTACTCGAAGACGTTCCCCGACCAGCTCGTCGACCGCGCCGCCAACGAGGAGGCGCGCGCGTTCTGGGAGGAGAAGGTCCGGGCGCTCATCGACGACCCGGCCACCGCCGATCTGCTCGTCCCCACGGACCATCCGATCGGCACGAAGCGGATCGTCACCGACTCGCACTACTACGAGACGTTCAACCGTGCCGACGTCGAGCTGGTGAGCCTGCGGGAGAACGCGATCGAACGGATCGACGCCACCGGGATCGTCCTTGCCGACGGCACCCGGGTGGAGCTCGACGCGATCGTGTTCGCGACCGGGTTCGACGCGATGACCGGCGCCGTCGACCGGGTGGACATCCGGGGGCGGGGCGGCCGGAGCCTGAAGGACGTCTGGAGCGGGGGTCCCCGCACCTATCTCGGCCTGGGCGTCGAAGGCTTCCCGAACCTGTTCCACCTCACCGGCGCCGGCAGCCCGTCCGTCATGGCCAACGTCGTGCTCTGCGCCGAGCAGCACGGCGACTGGCTCGGCGACTGTCTGCGCCATCTGGACGAGCACGGCTACCGCGCGATCGAGGCGAGCGAGGAGGCCGTCGAGCAGTGGGTCGCGCAGTGCCGCGACCGGGCCGCGGCCACGCTGTTCCCGGCGGCGAACTCCTGGTACCTGGGCGCCAACATCCCGGGGAAGCCGCGGGTGTTCATGCCGTTCATCGGTGGCTTCGGGGTGTACGGGGAGATCATCGCGGACGTCGCGGCCTCGGGGTACAAGGGGTTCACGCTGATACGCGGCTGAGCGCGGGCCGTCACGTGACAGCGCCCCGCCTCCACCGGATCCGGTGGGGGCGGGGCGCTCACGTGCGTCATGCGCCTGGGTGCAGTGCCGTGCGCAGGGCGGCGAAGGCGGTCTCGCGGGCCTCGGCCGCGGGGGGCAGGGCGCCCGCCATGGAGAGGAAGCCGTGGAACATCCCGGCGTGGTGGTGGGTCTCCACGGGAACGCCCGCGGCGGTGAGCGCTTCCGCGTACGCCAGGCCGTCGTCCCGCAGCGGGTCGAAGCCGGCGGTGACGAGCTGGGCCGGTGGGAGCCCGGACAGGTCGGCGCCCGCGAGGGGTGCCGCGTAGGGGCTGGTGCGGTGGGCGGGGGACTGCAGATAGCCGTCCCAGTACCAGCGCAGGTGGTCGGCGGTGAGGAAGTAGCCCTGGGCGTTCTCGCGGTGCGAGGGGCGGGAGCGCGTGGGGTCGAGCATCGGATAGTAGAGCGCCTGGCAGGTGATCCCGGGGCCGCCCCGGTCGCGGGCGAGCAGGGTGAGGACGGTCGCGAGGTTGCCCCCCGCGCTGTCCCCCGCGACGGCGATCCGCCGGCCGGGGAACGTCGCCGCCGCCCAGACGAGGGCCGTGTAGGCGTCCTCGGGGGCGGCGGGGAAGGGGTGCTCGGGGGCGCGGCGGTAGTCGACGGAGACGACGATCGCCCCCGTGGCGAGGGCGAGGGAGCGGCAGAAGGGGTCGTGGCTGTCGAGGTCGCAGAGGACGAAGCCGCCCCCGTGACAGAACACGATCACGGGGGCGGTCGCGTGGACGGCCGGGTCGTAGACGCGGACGGGGACGCCGGCGGCGTCCTCGTCCGTGACGCGGGCGACCGGGGGCGGGGGGACGGCCGGCCGGGGGCGGGCGGCGAAGAAGGCGCGGACCTCGGCGATGTCCGTCATCTCGGTCGCCAGCGGCGGGAATCCGGCGGTCGCCAGGTCGATGACGGCCTGGACTTCGGGGTCGGGTCGGGTCACGCGTCGGTTCCCTTCGGGGATCGGGTCACGGCGTCGGTTCCCTTCGGGGGTCGGGGCACGGCGTCCGTTCCGTTCGGGGGTCGGTTCACGGCGTCCCCTCCTTTCGGGTGAGGGCCGGCATGCGGCCCGCCGACGCGCCGCCGTCGACGGCGAGTTCGGCGCCGGAGAGATAGGAGGAGTCGTCGGAGGCGAGGAAGGCGACGAGGCGGGCGACCTCCTCGGGCTCCCCCACCCGGCCGAGGGGCGCGGCGGGGTGCTCCTTGGTGCCCAGGTGGGCGGTCATCGCGGTGGTGATGGCGCCCGGGTGGACGGAGTTGACCCTGATGCCGTCCGGGCCGAGTTCGAGCGCGGCTGTCTTCGTCAGGCCGCGCAGTCCCCATTTCGCCGCTCCGTACGCGCCGTGGCCCCAGATGCCCTGGAGCCCGGCCTGCGAGGAGATGTTGACGATGGAACCGCCGCCGTTCTCCTTCATCGCCCCGGCGACGGCGCGGATGCCGAGGAACGGGCCGATCAGGTCGACGCGGAGGATCGCCTCCAGGCGGGCCGGGTCCTCCTCGGTGATGGGCGAGGTGGAGTAGATGGCGGCGTTGTTGACGAGGACGTCGAGCCGGCCGAAGGCGTCCAGGGCGGTGGCCACGGCTGCCGCCCAGGAGTGCTCGTCGGTCACGTCGTGGCGTACGAAACGGGCGGCGGCGCCGAGGGAGGCGGCCGTCGCCTCTCCCTCCGTCTCCAGGACGTCGGTGAGGACGACCTTCGCGCCGAGGGAGGCGAAGAGGCGGGCCTCGGCCTCGCCCATGCCACGGGCCGCGCCGGTGACCAGCGCGACCTTTCCTGTCAGATCGACGGGCATCAGCGGTTCTCCTCGGTCGCTCGCAGGGTGGGGCCGGTCGTCCAGCCGCCGTCGACGGCCAGTTCGGCGCCGGTGACGTACGAGGCGGCGTCGGAGAGCAGGAAGGCGACCGCCCGCGCGATCTCCTGGGGCTCGCCGACCCGGCCCATCGGTGTGTCCGGGTACTTCCCCTCGCCGCGCTCGATGCCCACATGGGCGGTCATCGGGGTGTGGATCATGCCGGGGTGGACGGAGTTGACGCGGATCCGGTCGGCGCCGAGCTCCACCGCGCCGAGCTTGGTGAGCCCGCGCACGCCCCACTTGGCGGCGCCGTAGCCGGCGGTCCTGGCCAGGCCAATGAGGCCGGCGGCGGAGGAGATGTTGACGATGGAGCCGCCGCCGCTGAGCCGCATGGCGGGGATCACGGCCCGCATGCCGAGGAAGACGCCGGTGAGGTTGATGTCCAGGACCTGGCGGAAGGCCTCCGCCGTCTGCTCCTCCAGGAGGTGCGAACCACCCGAGATTCCGGCGTTGTTGACGAGGCCGTCCACCCGTCCGAAGGTGGCGGCGGCGTGCGCGACGACCTCGCGCCAGTCGTCCTCGGAGGTGACGTCGTGGCGGAGGAAGCGGGCGTGGCCGCCGAGCTTCTCGGCGGCGGCCCGGCCCTCCTCCTCCCGCACGTCGGTGAGGACGACCCGGGCGCCGGACTCGACGGCCACTCGGGCGACCTCCGCGCCGATCCCCCGCGCCCCGCCGGTGATGATCACCGTCCTGCCCCGGAGGTCCGTCACCGGGGCGTTCACCGCGCCTCGGCGGAGCGCGTACGGGCGATGTGGTCGACGGCGAGCCAGCTGAAGGTCATGGCGGGGCCGATGGTCGCGCCGGGTCCGGGGTAGGTCTCGCCCATGACGGCGGACGAGACGTTGCCGGAGGCGTACAGGCCGTCGATGGCGCCGCCGTCCTCCCGCAGCACGCGGCCCGTCGCGTCGGTGACCAGGCCGCCCTTGGTGCCGATGTCGCCCGGGTGGACGGGGATCGCGTAGTACGGGCCCTTGTCCAGCGGCGCCAGGTTGGGGTTGGGCAGGGTCGGGTCGCCGTAGTAGCGGTCGTAGACGCTCTCGCCGCGGCGGAAGTCCTCGTCGCGGCCGGCGCGGGCGAAGCCGTTGAAGCGGTCCACGGTGGCGCGCAGCCGCTCCGGGGCGACCTCGATGCGGGCGGCGAGCTCCTCGACGGTCGCGGCCTTCTTCACGAAGCCGCTCTCCAGCCACGGCTTGGGGAACGCCTGGCCCGGGAACAGGCCCATGAAGATGTAGCGGGCCTTGGCGGTGGCGTCGAGGATCAGCCAGGACGGCACCGTGCTCGCCCCGGGCTCGTCGTGCGCGTACATGGCGTCGACGAACTCGTGGTACGGGGCTGCCTCGTTGGCGTAACGCTCCCCCGCCTGGTTCACGATCACCATGCCGGGGATGCCTCGGTCGGCGACGAGGAAGAACGGCTTCCCCTCGGGCGGCACCACCGAAGGCGCGCCCCAGACCTTGTCCATCAGGTCGGTCGCCGCGCCGAGGGCCACGGCCGGTTCCAGGGCGTCGCCGGTCTGCCCCTCGGCCGCGGAACTCCAGGCGGTGGAGGTGGGTGCCGGGAGGTGCTTCTCGCGGAGCCGCTGGTCGTGGGAGAAGCCGCCGGAGGCGAGGACGACGCCGCCCTTCGCGCGGACGGTGAGCTCGCGGCCGTCCCGGGTGATCCGGACGCCGGTGACGCGGCCGTCCTCCTCGACGAGGCCGGTCAGCGGGGCGGAGAGCCACAGGTCGGCGCCGAGGGCGTCGAGGGAGTGCCGCATGCGGGCGATCAGCGCCTCGCCGAGCGAGAGCAGTTCCTGGCCGGAGAGCCGGGCCCTGACCGCCTGGGCGCCGACCTTGACGGCGGTGCGGCGGCCGGCCCAGGTGCGGCCCACCATGTTGAGCTGCCGGAAGTCCTTGGAGGTGATGGTGAGGCCGTACGTGGGGAGTCCGGCGCGGCGCATGGTGGCGCGCTGCTCGGAGGGAAGCTTCTTGAAGTCGAAGATCTGCGGTTCGATCGAACGGCCCTGCGGGTAGCCGCCGAGCCGCTCCGGGTAGTAGTCGGAGTAGCCGGGGGTGTAGACGAACCTGACGTCCGTGCGGTCGTGGAACTCCCGCACCATGCGCGGTCCGTGGGTGACGTAGGCGTCCTTGCGCTCGGCGGTGACCCGGTCGCCGACCGTGGCGTCCAGGTAGGCGCGGGCCTTCTCGGGGGTGTCGCCGAGGCCGGCCTCGTCCAGGTGGAAGTTGTCCGGGACCCAGATCGCGCCACCGGACAGGGCGGTCGAGCCGCCGTAGACGTCGGTCTTCTCCAGCACCAGGGCGGTCAGTCCGCGCAGCCGGGCGGTGAGGGCCGCGGCCATGCCGGCGGCGCCGGAGCCGACGACCACCACGTCGTAGGTGTGGTCCCACTGGTCGTTCATACGAGTCTCCCTGGTCGTATCAGGTGGGTCGGCGGCCGGGGCGGGCCGTCCTCCGCCCCGACCGCCGGGTCATCGCGCGCGGTGATCCGCGCGGGGGTTCGACGCGCGGTGATGCCGCGCGCCGGTTCAACGGGCTGTTCCGCGCGTCGGTTCAACGGGCGGTGACGCCGCGCGCCGGTTCAGCCCGCGGTGACGCCGCGCGCCGGGTCAGCGGGCGGTGACGCCGCGCGCCGGGTCAGCGGGCGGTGATCCGCGCGTCGGTGAGGACCGGCGCGTCCGCGCGGTCCGCCGCCGTGGCCGTCAGGCGGTAGCCGTCGGCCGTGTCCCAGACGCGCAGCCGCAGGGTCTCGCCGGGGAAGAAGACCCCGGCGAAGCGGGTGCGGCAGCCGGCGACCGCGGCGGCGTCGCCGTCGAGCAGGCGGTCGGTGACCGCCTTGACCGCCATCCCGAAGGAGCAGAGCCCGTGCAGGATGGGGCGGTCGTGGCCCGCGCGACGGGCGGTGGCGGGGTCGGCGTGCAGCGGGTTCCAGTCGCCGGTGAGCCGGTAGAGCAGGGCCTGCTGGCGGAGCGTCGGGATCTCGGTCACCAGGTCGGGCTCGCGGTCGGGGACCGGGAGGCGCTCGGAGGGGCCGCGGTCGCCGCCGAAGCCCCCCTCCCCGTGGACGAAGATCTGGTTCCGCTGGGTGAGCAGCGGCTCGCCGTCCTCGCCGAGGAGGGTGGACTCCTGCACGATGACCGCGGCCTTGCCCTTGTCGTGCACCGCCGCGGCCCGGGTCACGGCGGTCGCCCGGGCGGCCGCGGGCAGCGGGCGGTGCACGGTGATCTCCTGGCCGCCGTGCAGCACCTTCGCCAGGTCGATGTCGACGCCCGGCAGGTCGAAGACCTGGAAGCCGACGCCGCCGGTGCCGCCGGCGACGACCCCGAAGGTGGGCAGGACCTGGAGGCCCCGCTCGTGCCGCTCGTACACGTAGCGCAGTTCGCGCGGATCGGTCTCGGGGACCCCGGCGCCGAGCGCCAGGTGGTAGAGCCGTACGTCGCGCTCGTCCCACTCGACCTCGGTGCGCACCGGCGGCGCGGAGAGCGCCTTCTCGACGTCGATGGGCATCAGAACGCGCCCACGGCGTAGCGGCTGCGGAAGAAGAGCAGCGGCCGGCCGTCCTCGCCGGCGTCGAGCGCCACCACCTGCGCGGTGACCAGGTGGTGGTCCCCCGCCTCGTACACGGCGTCGAGTACGCACTCCACGTGGGCGAGGGCTCCCTCGACGCGGACGGTGCCGTGCTCGCCGGTGCTCCAGGGCACCCCGGCGAACTTGTCGGGGCCGCTGCGGCCGAGGGCGGCGCAGGTGGCCTGCTGGTCCTCGGCGAGGATGTTGACGCAGAAGCGGCCCGAGCGCTCGATCCTCGGCCAGCTGGTGGAGTTCTTGCCGACGGCCAGCATGACGAGCGGCGGGTCGAGGGAGAGCGAGGCGAAGGACTGGCAGGCGAACCCGACGGGCTCCCCGGTGTCGGCGTCGAGGCTCGCCACCACCGTGATGCCGCTGGCGAAGCGGCCGAGGACGTCCCGAAACTCGGAGGGCGGGATCAGCCGTTCCACTGGTGGCCCCAGAAGCTGTCGGCGGTGATCTCCTTCGCGACCCAGGTGGCGGGGTCGACGACGAGGCCGTCCCAGCCGTACTCGACCTGGAAGCCGCCGGGGGCCTGGGCGTAGAAGGACACCATGCGGTCGTTGGTGTGGCGGCCGAGGCTGGACGCGATGGGGATGCCGGCGGCGTGCATGCGGTCGAGGCCCCGGCCCACGTCGTCGAGGGTCTCCAGCTCCACCATGAAGTGCACGATGCCGGGCGGCAGGGCGCCGGGGTAGAGGCCCAGGCTGTGGTGGCGGCGGTTGGGGCTGAGGAAGTGCATCCAGTGGAAGTCCCGCTGCTCGGTGGCGGTCGGGACGGCCTGCGGGGGCAGCTTCATCGAGTCGCGCAGCTGGAAGCCGAGCAGGTTCTCGTAGAAGTCGAGCGCGGCCTCGATGTCCGGCACCGGGAGGACGACATGGCCGAGGCCGAGGTCGCCGGTGACGAAGCGGTTGCCGTACGGGGTGCCGAGCGCGCTGTGGTCCTGGGCCTGACCCCAGTAGATCTCCAGCGGGTTGCCGCCGGGGTCGGTGACGTGGATCAGGCCCTGGACGCGGCGCTCGGCGAGTTCGGCGGGGTCGGCGGCCTTGACGGCGACGCCGGCCGCCTCCAGCCGCTCGGCGGCGTCGGCGAGTGCGGCGGCGTTCGCCACCTCCCAGCCGGCCGCGAGGAGCCGGTCGCTCTCGCCGGCCTGGATGACGATGCGGTAGGCGCGGTCGTCCAGGCGGAGGCAGAGGGTGTCCTCGGTGGTGCCGGTCGCCTCCACCATGCCGAGGACGTCGAGGGCGTAGCGGCGCCACTCGTCCAGGGTGGTGGTCTCCAGGCGGAGGTAGCCGAGAGCACGGATGTCCATGGTGTGCACCTCTTCGGTGGAAGGTTCGGAAGGCTCGGAAGGTTCAGTGGGAGAAGAAGTCGACGGCGAGCCGGTTGAACTCGTCGGCCTGCTCGGTCTGCGCCCAGTGGCCGCAGTGCGGGAAGACGTGCAGCCGCGCGTCCGGGATGGTCTTGAGGGCGACGAGCGCGCCGTCGAGGGGGTTGACGCGGTCCTCGCGGCCCCAGGTGAGCAGCACCGGCTGGGTGATCCGGTGGGCCTCGCGCCAGAGCATCGTGGCCTCGGTCCAGGCCGGGTTGGCGAAGGAGGCGCCCATCCGGGCGCTGCCGAGCCGGGTGTCGGGGTCGGTGGCGGAGGCCCAGCGTTCCTCGACGAGCTCGTCGGTGACGATCGACTGGTCGTACGCCATGACGCCGAGGAAGCCGCGCAGTTGGTCCTTGGTCGGCTCGGGTGAGGAGTTGAACGCGAAGAGCCGCTTGATGCCCTCGGTCGGGTCGGGGGCGAAGAGGTTGACGGAGACCCCGCCGGGGCCCATCAGGAGGAGCTTGGCGACCTTGTCCGGGTGGTTCAGGGCCATCCGGACGGCGGTGCCGCCGCCGAGGGAGTTGCCGATGAAGTGCGCCCGGTCGACGCCCAGTTCGTCCATGAGGGCGGCGACGGCGTCCGCGCTGTAGCTGAAGTAGTCCTGGTCGAGCTCCGGCTTGTCCGAGCGGCCGAAGCAGGGCTGGTCGACGAGGAGCGTGCGGAAGTGCTCGGCGAACACCGGGAGGTTGCGGCCGAAGTTGCTCCAGCCGGAGGCGCCGGGCCCGCCACCGTGCAGCATGATCACCACGGGGGCCTCGGGCCGGCCGGCGGGCGCGGCCTCGTGGTGGTGGAGGGTGAGCCCGGCCGCCTTGACGGTGCGGGAGGTCGACTCGTACGTGAGCTCTGCCATCGTCAGCGCCTCTCAGGCCATGGTGTCTTGGATGTCGATGCCGAGCGCGCTCTGCCCGTACATGACCAGCGCCCGCTCGGGGTCGTTGGCGGCGTGGCCGCGGCCGGTGTGGGCGTCGCGCCAGGCGCGCTGGACGAGGCCGGGGCCGGTGCGCATGGCGCTGCCGCCCGAGTTCTCCATCAGCAGGTCGACGGCCGCGACGGAGCGTTCGGTGGCGAGCACCTGGTCGCGGCGGGTGCGGGTGCGCAGCTCCATCGGGATCTCCTCGCCGCGCTCGGCGAGGGCGTACATCTCGCCCATGTTGCGGGTCAGTTGCAGCCAGCTCGCGTCGATGTCGCTTGCGGCGCGGGCGATGCGGACCTGCGCGAAGGGGTCCTCGGCGGCCTTCTGCCCGTACGAGACGCGGAACCGCTGCCGGGTGGCCTCGGCGTACGACTCGAAGGCGCCCTCGGCGATGCCGACGATCGGGGTGGAGATGGTGGTGGTGAACACGCCCGCGTACGGCAGCCGGTACAGCGGCTCGGGGTTGACCTCGTGGCCGGGCACGCTCAGGGCGGTGACGGGGCCGAAGCTCAGGGCGCGGTGGTCGGGGACGAAGACGTCCTCGACGACGACGTCGTTGCTGCCGGTGCCGCGCAGGCCGACGGTGTCCCAGACGTCGTCGATCCGGTAGTCGGACCGGGGGACGAGGAAGGTGCGCATGTCGACCGGGTTGCCCTCGCCGTCGGTGACGAGGCAGCCGAGGAGCGCCCAGCGGGCGTGGTCGCAGCCGGAGGAGAAGTGCCAGCGGCCGGAGAGCCGGAAGCCGCCGTCGGCGGCGGTGGCCTTGCCGGTGGGGGCGTACGAGGAGGCGATGCGGGTCTTGGGGTCCTGGCCCCACACCTCCTGCTGGGCGCGGGGGTCGAACAGGGCGACGTGCCAGGGGTGGACGCCGACCACGGAGGCGACCCAGCCGGTCGATCCGCACGCCTTGGCGATCTCCTTGACCGCCGAGTAGAAGACCACCGGGTCGGCCGCGCGGCCGCCGAAGGCCTTGGGCTGGAGCAGCTGGAAGAAGCCCGTGTCCTCGAGTTCCTTGACGGAGGTGTCGGGCACGCGGCGCAGCGTCTCGGCCTCGGCCGCGCGGTCGCGCAGGGCGGGGGCGAGGTCACGGATCGCTGCCAGGACGTCATCGGCCATGGGGCATCCCCTTTCGGGTCGTGGTGGGGGAATGCCAGGACCGTACGGCGTGCCGTACGGCAGCGAAATGCGCTGCTCCCACTGAGCGGGAACCCCCGCGCGGGAAGCTTCCGCGGGGTCAGAGCATGGGGTCGTGGACGTCCATGCCGAGGGCGTCCTGGGCGTAGAGGACCAGGGCCCGGTCCACGTCGTTGGCGGCCTGGCCTCGGCCGGTGTGCAGGTCGCGCCAGGCCCGCTGGAGGACGTCGTCGCCGACGCGCAGCGGGCCGCGGCCGGCGTTCTCCATGAGGAGGTCCACGGCGGTGAGGGCGCGTTCGGTGGCGAGGGCCTGGTCGCGGCGGGTGCGGGCGCGCAGTTCCATGGGGATCGGGGCGCCGGCGCGGGCGAGCGCGGAGAGGTCGGCCATGTTGCGGTGGAGCTGGAGCCGGGCGGCGTCGATCTCGCCGGCGGCGCGGGCGATGCGGACCTGCGCGAAGGGGTCCTCGGCGGCGCTGCGGCCGTGCGGGGTCTTCAGGCGCTCGCGGGCCGCGGCGACCTGGTCCTCGTGGGCGCCCTCGGCGATGCCGACCATCGCGGTGGAGATGGCGGTGGTGAAGACGGCGGCGTACGGCAGCCGGTACAGGGGCTCCGGGTGGACGTCCTGCCCCGGGCAGCTGAGCGTGGTCACCGGGCCGTAGCCGAGCGTCCGGTGGGCGGGGACGAAGGCGTCCTCGACGAGGATGTCGTTGCTGCCGCTGCCGCGCAGGCCGACGGTGTCCCACACGTCGTCGACGGAGTAGTCGGAGCGGGGGACGAGGAAGGTCAGCATGTCGACCGGCCGGCCCTCGTCGTCGTCGACGACGCCGCCGAGCAGGGCCCAGCGGGCGTGGTCGCAGCCGGCCGAGAAGTGCCACCGGCCGGAGAGCCGGAAGCCGCCGTCGACGCGGGTGACCTCCCCGGTGGGGGCGTGGGAGGAGCAGATGCGGGTGGCTCCGTCGGCGCCCCAGACCTCCTCCTGGGCGCGGGGGTCGAACTGGGCCACGTACCAGGGGTGGACGCCGAGGAGCGCCGCCGCCCAGCCGGTGGAGCCGCACGCCTTGGCGATCTCGTGCACGGCGGCGTAGAAGACGGCCGGGTCGGCGGCGAGTCCGCCGTACGCGCCGGGCCGGAGCAGCCGGAAGAAGCCGGCCTCCTCCAGTTCTCCGACGGAGGCGTCGGGCAGCCGGCGCCGTTCCTCCGCCTCGGCGGCGCGGTCGCGCAGGGCGGGGGCGAGGGCGCGGACCGCCGCGAGGACGTCCTGTTCGCGCATGGGCGCACCTCTTGCATTCCGGTCTCGTCGTGCCGTGACGACAGGGAACCTACGCGTTACTGTTCCGAGACGGAACTCCCTCTTCACAGCGCTGTCATCCTCTGGCAATCTCCACGCAATACCGGAGATTACGGACCTGGCCTGGGGTCGATCGGCTGTGTTGTCCGTGTGGGAGGTGCCGATGACGACCAGTGCTGTCGAGGCTGTCGAGGCCGGGATGGCGCCGCTGTCCCTGCTGGAGAAGGCGGCGAAGGTGCTGAGCGCCTTCGAGAGCGCGGGGCCCCGGCTGACCCTCACCGAGGTCGTGCAGCGTTCGGGCATCCGCCGCTCCTCGGCGCACCGCATCCTCGACCAGCTGGTGCAGCTGCGCTGGCTGGAGCGCGAGGGCCGGGACTACCGGCTCGGCATGGGCATGCTGGAGCTCGGCGCGATGGCCTCGCACCACAACCGGCTCCGCAGGGCGGCCCTGCCCCATCTGCACGCGCTGCACGAGTCCACCGGCCATCTGGTGCACCTCACCGTGCTCGACGGCTCCGAGGTGGTCTATCTGGAGCGGATCGGCGGCTCGGACGACTCCGTCGTGCCCTCGCGCATGGGCGGACGGCAGCCGGCGTACTGCACGGCCTCGGGGAAGGCGATCCTGGCGTTCGGCGACGCGGGGCCGGTGGAGCAGGTGATCAGGGACGGGCTGCGGCCGCGTACCCCGCGCACCCTCACCCGCCCCGAGTCCTTCCGCCGGGAGCTGGCGATGACGCGGGAGCGCGGTGTGGCCTTCGACCACGAGGAGGGCTACCGGGGAGTGTTCTGCGTGGCCGCTCCGCTGCGCGGCGCGGGCCGGGCGATCGCCGCGATCTCGGTGAGCGGCCACGGCGTCCACCGCGAGATGGAACGGCTCTCACCGGCCGTGCGCGGCTGCGCCCGCTCGGTGTGGCAGTCGATGTTCGGGCCGGGCCGGCAGTCGGAGAAGCGGGACCGGCCGGCCGGTGCGGAGTCCGGCGTGGGGCTCCCGCAGCCCTCGATGGACAACATGATGGCCTGGCTGCGGTTCAGCGAGTGGATGTGAAGCGCGCCCGCAGGGCGGCGAGCCCGGTGCCGTAGGTGCCGTCCCCGAAGACCGCCTCCACCTGGGCGACGACCTCGTCCGTGCTCCGGTAGGCGGCGGACCACCGGACCTCGGCACCGTCGGGGTGCGGGCGCACGGCGAGCGTCGCCACATAGTCCCGGACCGGGAGCATGACGGGGTCGAGGAGGGCGTAGCGGTACGAGCGGGCGGTCGCGTCGCGGTCGAGCAGTCGCTCCCGGGCGACGGCCACGCCGTCGACCGCGAAGACCCGCACGGTGCCGGGCGTGGCGGGGTCGCCGCCGTCCTCGAGGGTGGACGGCGGCACGTGGGGGTGCCAGTCGGCGAGGGCGCCGAAGTCTCCGACGACCGCCCACACGGCGTCGGGGGTGGCCGGGAGGACGGCGGAGCGTTCGAGCGTACGGGGGTTCACGGGCGTCTCCTTGTGACGAATCGAGCTCTGGGTACGAGCAGGGGTGCAGCCGCGGCGACGGGTACGGGTGTGCGCCTGGGGGCACACCCGTCAGGGATGCCCCCAGGCGCACGGTTCCGGTGTGTTCACCAGGTGCTGTCACCGCGCAGGACCGCGTCCGCGCCCCCGTCGGCGAAGACGGTCTGCCCGGTCACCAGGGTGTTCTCGGGCGAGGCCAGCCACGCGATCAGCGGGGCGATCTGCTCGGGGCGGGCGTGGCCGTGCAGGGGCATGGGCACGCTCCGCTCGACGAGCCCCCGCATCTCCGGATCGTCGAGCAGCGGCCGCGTCAGAGGAGTGACGACCACGCCGGGGGCGACGGCGTTGAGCGGGACGCCCGCGCCGGCCCAGGCGTCGGTGGGCGCGGCGCGGCGTATCCAGCGGGAGATCGCCGCCTTCGACGAGGAGTAGACGAGGTGGCCCTCGCCCCGGTCGGCGGCCGCCCGGGAGGCGGCCACGGCCGCCGGCTCGTCCCCGGCGAGCGCGGCGTCCACGATCGCCGGGTCGGTCGGATGGACCGAGTCGATGGATCCGACGACCACGGCCCGCGGATCGGTGCCGGCCGCGAGGAGCGGGCGGAGACCGTCGAGGGTGGCCACGGCACCGAAGTGGTTGACCTTGATCGTGACGGGGTCGAAGTGGGCGACCCCCGCGCAGGCGACGACGGCGTCGAGCCGGCCGCCGGTCAGTTCGCGGGCGCGGGCGACGAGTTCGGTCCGGCCCTCGGCCGTGGACAGGTCGGCGCGGATGTCGCCCTCGGTGAGGTCGGCGCCGATGACGGTGTGGCCCTGCTTGCGCAGGAGGGTCACGGTGGCCTCGCCGATGCCGGAGGCCGCTCCGGTGACCAGGCAGGTGCGGGACATGACGGTCTCCTCGTCGGACGTGTCAGGAGTAGGTGATCTCGACCCGGTCGGTCAGGGGCAGGGCCTGGCAGGCCAGGACGTATCCGTCGGCGATGTCCTGGTCGTCCAGGACGTCGTTGCGGAGCATCTTGACCTCGCCCGCCACGACACGGCAGGTGCAGGCGCTGCAGGCGCCCTCCCGGCAGGAGTACGGGGCGTCCACGCCCGCCGCCAGGAGCACGTCGAGCAGGGGTGCCGCCGCCGGCCAGGCGACGGTGTGGGTCTCGCCGTCGAGCTCGACCTCGGCCGTGCCGCCGCCCTCGGCCGCGGTGCCGCTCGGCGCCGCGGGGGCGTCGAAGACGTCCGCGCCGAGGGAGAAGAACCGCTCCCGGTGGATGCGGTCGCCGGGCGCTCCGAGCGACCGCAGGGCCTGTTCGACGGCGTCCATGAGCGGCTGCGGGCCGCAGACGAAGGCCTCGCGGCCGGCGTACGGGGCGAGGGCGGCGGCCAGCAGTTCCACGGCGGGCAGCCCCTGGAGCGACTCCAGCCAGTGGATGACGAGGAGGCGGTCCGGGTGGTCCTCGGTCAGCTCCCGCAGTTCGTCGCGGAAGATGACCGAGGACTCGTCGCGGTTGGCGTACAGCAGCACCACCCGGCCACGGCCCCCGGTCAGGGCCGACTTGGCGATCGACAGGACCGGGGTGATGCCGCTGCCCCCGGCGACGAGCAGGAGGTCGTGGTCGAGGGAGCCGGGGGTGAAGGTGCCGGCGGGCGGCAGCACCTCGAGGTCGTCGCCCGCCGTGAGCCGGTCGCAGACCCAGTTGGAGCCGTACCCGCCGGCGACCCGTTTGACGGTGATCTTCAGGGGCTCGCCGGTGTGGGGCGAGCTGGCGAGGGAGTAGCAGCGGGCGGCCGGCCTCCCGTCCGCGCCGGGCAGTTTCAGGGTGAGGAACTGCCCGGGGCGGTACGTGAAGCGGTCGGCGCTCTCCGGTGGTGCCTGGAGCACCAGGGAGTACGCGTCGGCCGTCTCGGCGATCACCTCGACGACGCGCAGCCGGTGGGTACGGGCCCCGGTGGTGGGCTCAGGCATCGAGGGCCTCCAGGGTGCTCACCGTCAGGGTCCCGTCCTCGACCGCGCGGTCGATGCTCGCCCGCAGGGCCCGGCAGGTCCGCATCCGCGCGGTGGTCCCGCCGGGGCCGACCCGGTCCCGGAACTCCGCGCAGGCGACGGCCGCGTCGGCCGTCCACTGCACGGAGGTGTGGGCGACGCTGAACTTCTCGCACAGGACCTGGTTGCCGCAGGCCGCGCACTCCACCGCTCGCATGTCAGGCTCCGGTTCCGGTCTCCGCCGCGCGGCGCGCCAGGTTCTCCTCGACCTCGGCGCGCCATGCCGCGTTGGCGCGCTGGGTGTCGATCTCGAACTCGAAGCGGCGGGTCATCTCGTCCTTGACGTCGGCGACGTCCACGTAGAACTGCTCGTACCAGCGCCGGAGCTGGTAGACGGGGCCGTCCTCCTCGGTGAGCAGGGGGTTGTCGATCCGGGTCTTGTTCTGCCAGATCTCCACGTCCTGCTCGAAGCCGACGGTGGCTCCCTCGGCGGTGAGCCGTGCGGCCTCGGCGGCCTGTTCGTCGGTCATCCCGGGGAGTCGCTTCACGATCGCCCCGTACTGGAGCAGGAAGCTGTTCGCGTCGATCGGGTAGTGGCAGTTGATCAGGACGATCTCCATCTCCGCGCCGCCGCCGACGTCGCTGTAGAGCTGGTCGATCATGTAGGAGGGGCCGAAGTAGGAGGCGTCGGAGCGCAGGCGGCCGGAGCTGAGGGTGCCCAGTTCCATGTCCCCGCGGGGGCTGCTCTCCATGTACTGGGTGGCGACGTGGCCGTCGAAGACGTTCTTGAAGTACTCGGGGAACGCGTAGTGGACGTAGTAGAAGTGCGCCATGTCCACGACGTTGTCGACGATCTCGCGGCAGTTGGCGCCCTCGACCCGGAGGGTCTTCCAGGTCCAGTCGCTCCACTGGTCGGCGTCCGGGCCGTGGATGCCCGCGATCTCGGGGACGGTCACCTCGGGGGGCGGCGGGTTGCCCTCGGGGTCGTTCCAGACGAAGAGCTGCTTGTTGCGCTCCAGGGAGATCCAGGCGCGGGTCCTGGCGCGCGGCGGGACGCGGCGGGCGTACGGGATGCCGGCGCACCGGCCGTTGCCCGACCAGCGCCAGTCGTGGAAGGGGCAGGCGACGGCGTCGCCCTTGACGGTGCCCTGGGCGAGGTTGCCGCCCATGTGCGGACAGTAGGCGTTCAGGACGTGCAGCTGCCCGTCGTCCTCTCCCTGGAAGACCACCAGCTTGGTGCCGAAGGCCTCGATCTCGTGCGGCTTTCCGTCCTTGAAGGTCTCGGCGAGGCCGAGGCAGTGCCAGCCCCGGGCGAAGCGCGTCGGCGGCCTGCCCGTCTCGATGACCCTGACCTCGTCGTTGAGAGCAGTCATCTCGTCCCTCCTGGTTTCTGTTCGGTTCAGTTCTGTGCGGCGAGTTCCACGGCGATGTCGATGAGCTGGTCCTCCTGGCCGCCGACCAGGCGGCGTTCGCCCGCGCGCAGGAGGATCTCGGCGCCGGAGACGCCGTAGCGCCCGGCCTGCCGGTAGGCGTGCTTGAGGAAGCTGGAGTAGACGCCGGCGTGGCCCATGAGGAGGGCGAGCCGGTCGAGCCGGCACTCCTCGTCCATGACGGGGCGGACGACGTCCTCGGCCGCGTCGATGATCTTCAGGACGTCGATGCCGGTACGGATGCCCATCTTGGCGCAGACGGCGACGAGGGCCTCGACGGCGGTGTTGCCCGCGCCGGCGCCGAGCCGGCGGGTGGAGCCGTCGATCTGGAGGGCTCCGGCCTTGATGGCGGCGATGGAGTTGCCGGTGCCGAGGGCCAGGTTCTCGTGGCCGTGGAAGCCGACCTGGGCGTCGCCGCCGAGCTCGGCGACGAGGGCTTCGACGCGGGCGGTGACGTCGTCCATGACCATGGCGCCGGCGGAGTCGACGACGTACACGCACTGGCAGCCGGCGTCGGCCATGATGCGGCCCTGGCGGGCCAGGTTCTCGGGGGTGGTGGAGTGGGCCATCATCAGGAAGCCGACGGTCTCCAGGCCCATCTCCCGGGCCAGGCCGAAGTGCTGGTCGGCGATGTCGGCCTCGGTGCAGTGGGTGGCGATGCGGCAGATGCCCGCGCCGTTGCCGTGGGCGGCCCGGATGTCGTCCTTGACGCCGAGTCCGGGGAGCATCAGGAAGGCGATCCGCGCCTGCCGCGCGGTGTCGACGGCGACCTTGATGAGTTCCTGTTCGGGGGTCTTGGAGAAGCCGTAGTTGAACGAGGATCCGCCGAGTCCGTCGCCGTGCGTCACCTCGATGACGGGGACGCCGGCGTTGTCGAGGGCGGCGACGATCGACCGTACGTCCTCGGTGGTGAACTGGTGGCGCTTGGCGTGCGAGCCGTCGCGCAGCGAGGAGTCGGTGATCCGGATGTCGAGGGTGTCCGAGTAGGGCATGGGGGTGCTCCTTACGCGCCGAGGGCGAGGATCGCCTTGGCGAACTCCTCGCCGACCTTGGTGGCGGCGGCGGTCATGATGTCGAGGTTTCCGGCGTAGGGCGGCAGGTAGTCGCCGGCGCCCTCCACCTCCAGGAAGATCGCGACGCGGGCCATGCCGCCGTTCTCCGGGCTGGGGTCGTCGAACTGCGGCTCGGCGCGCAGGCGGTAGCCGGGGACGTACGAGGCGACCTGCTCGGCGATCTCCTTGACGGAGAGGGTGATGGCGGCCCGGTCGGCGTCCTCGGGGATGGCGCAGAAGACGGTGTCGCGCATGATGACGGGCGGCTCGGCCGGGTTGAGGATGATGATGGCCTTGCCGCGCGCGGCGCCGCCGATGGTCTCGATGCCGCGGGAGGTGGTGCGGGTGAACTCGTCGATGTTCGCGCGGGTTCCGGGCCCGGCCGAGACGGAGGCCACCGAGGCGACGATCTCCGCGTACGGGACGGGGACGACGCGGGAGACCGCGTACACCATGGGGATGGTGGCCTGTCCGCCGCAGGTGATCATGTTGACGTTCGGGCGGTCGAGGTGCTCGCGGAGGTTGGCGGGCGGGACGACGGCCGGGCCGACGGCCGCCGGTGTCAGGTCGACGGCCTTGATGCCGAGTTCGGCGTAGCGCGGGGCGTTCGCCCGGTGGACGTAGGCGCTGGTCGCCTCGAAGACGATGTCGGGCTTCTCGTCCTGGGCGAGGAGCCAGTCGACGCCTTCGTGGCTGGCCTCCAGGCCGGCCCGGGCGGCGCGGGCGAGGCCTTCGCTGTCGGGGTCGACGCCGATCATCCAGCGGGGTTCGACGTACGCGGAGCGCTGGAGCTTGTACAGCAGGTCGGTGCCGATGTTGCCGGAGCCGACGATGGCGGCGGTCGCCTTTGTCTTGATGGTCATGATCACCTCAGATGAACGAGAGGGAGACGGAGCCAAGGCCGCTGAACTCGGCGGTGAAGGTCGCCCCGGCCGTCACGTCGACGGCGCGGGTGCAGGAGCCGGGCAGCACCACGTGCCCCTTCCTCAGCGGCACGCCGAAGCGGGCGACGGTCCGGGCGAGCCAGGCGACGGAGAGCGCCGGGTCGCCGAGCACGGCGTCGCTGCGGCCCTCGGCGAGGCGCTCGCCCCCGCTGGTCAGCACGGCGTCGATCGCCTTGAGGTCGAGCTCACGGGGGTCGCGCCCCTCACCGATGACGTATCCGGCGGAGGAGGCGTTGTCCGCGATGGTGTCGGCGATCGTGATCCGCCAGTCGCGGATCCTGCTGTCGATCAGCTCCAGGGCGGGCACGACGCGTTCGGTGGCGGCGAGGACGTCCGCCGGGGTGCAGGTCCCGCCCGGCAGGTCGTCACCGAGGACGAAGCCGACCTCGACCTCGACGCGGGGGGCGCAGAAGCGGGCGGCGGTGACGGGGACCTCCTGCCGGAGCTCCATGTCGTCGAGGAGGTGGCCGTAGTCCGGTTCGTCGACGCCCATCATCCGCTGCATGACCGGGGAGGACAGGCCGACCTTGTGACCGCGGACCTCCGCCCCGGCCGCGGTCCTGTGCCGGATGTTGACGAGCTGGATCTCGTACGCGTCCTCGGTGCCGATGCCGGGGAACGCCTCGGTCAGCGGGGCGATCGGCGTGACGTGCTGTTCGGCGGAGCGGAGCAGCTCGGCCGCCTCGGCTCTCTGGCGGTCCGTGAGCATGGCGGGTCCCTCCTGCGGGGCGGTTGGGGCTGTGCGGGGAGGCTAGGCCGGGGTCACCGCGGGCCGGGAGCGCCAGTTCCCGGTGAGCGGGAAAGGTCTACGGGGCCGCGGCGACGGGGCCGCCCACCCCGAAGCCGCCCCGGCCCCACGCCGGGCGGGCGATGCCCGCCCCCGTTGTGGGCAGGCGTTCCGCAAGGGGCGGAACGGGTGGGCACAACGGAACGGCGCCCCGGCCGGCGCCAGAGGCTCCCGCGCCTGAACCCGCACCCCGAGTGACGGCGCACTGGTGGTGCGGGTCAGGGCGCGGAACGCGGAGGCGCCGCTGAAGGGCGCCGTCCCGTGTGCCCACCCGTCCCGCCCCAGCGGGACGATTGCCCACACGGCGGTGGGCACCGCTCGTTGCCGAGTGACTGACCGCAACGGTCAGTGGGCGCCGTACACCGGGTGTGGGGGCTCCGCGGCGGCCAGGAGCTTCAGGGTTGTCTCGCCCGCCTCCGTCGGGGTCCAGCGGGCCCCCTTGTCGGCCGTCGGGCCGGGGCGCCAGCCCTCCATGACCGTGATCCGACCCGCCTCGGCCTCGAAGACGCGCCCCGTGACGCCCGCCGAGGCGGCGGAGCCCAGCCAGACCACGAGGGGGGAGACGTTCTCCGGGGCCATCGCGTCGAAGCCGGCGCCCTCGGGGGCCGCCATCGTCTCGGCGAACGTCTGCTCCGTCATCCGGGTGCGGGCCGCGGGCGCGATCGCGTTGACCTGGACCCCGTACCGGCCCATCTCGGCGGCGGCGACGAGGGTCAGGCCGACGATCCCGGCCTTGGCCGCGGCGTAGTTGCCCTGGCCGACGCTGCCGAGGAGGCCCGCGCCCGAGCTGGTGTTGATCACGCGCGCGACGGGCTCGCGCCCCGCCTTGGCCTCCGCCCGCCAGTACGCGGCCGCGTGCTTGAGCGGCAGGAAGTGGCCCTTGAGGTGGACGCGCATGACGGCGTCCCAGTCGTCCTCGTCGAGGTTGACGAGCATGCGGTCGCGCAGGAAGCCGGCGTTGTTGACGAGGGTGTCGAGCCGGCCGAAGGCGTCGAGGGCGGTGGTGACGAGCGAGGCCGCGCCGTCCGTCGTGGCGATGTCGCCGCCGTGGGCGACCGCCTCGCCGCCCGAGGTGACGATCTCGTCGACGACCTGCTGGGCGGGCCCCGCGCCGCCTCCGGTGCCGTCGAGGCCGACGCCGAGGTCGTTGACGACGACCTTGGCGCCCTCGGCGGCGAAGGCGAGCGCGTGCGCGCGGCCGAGCCCGCGCCCGGCTCCGGTGACGACGACGACGCGTCCGTTGCACATTCCGGTCATGGTGAGTGCCTTTCAGTGGGTGGGTTTCAGTGGTTGACCGTGGCCGCGTCCAGGAAGGCCGGGCGTTCCCCGCCTCCGTGCACGAGCAGGCCGGCGCCGCTGATGTACGCGGCCCGTTCGGAGGCGAGGAAGACGCAGGCGTCGCCGATGTCGGAGGGCTCGGCGAGCCGACCGAGGGGCACGGTGCGGCCGACGGAGGCGATGCCGTCCTCGTCCCCGTAGTGCAGATGGGAGAGTTCGGTGCGCACCATGCCGGGGACGAGGGTGTTGACCCGCACCAGCGGCGCCCATTCGACGGCCATGGAGCGGGCGAGGTTCTCCAGGCCCGCCTTGGCCGCTCCGTACGCCGCGCTGCCCGGTGAGGGCCGGGTGCCGCTGACGCTGCCGATCATGATGATCGAGCCGCCGCCGGGCTGATGGCGCATCACCTCGTACGCGGCGAGGGAGGCGGTCAGCGGGGCGACGAGGTTCAGTTCGAGGACGCGGGCCTGCTGCTCGGCGCTCCCCTCGCCGAGCATCCGGAAGGGGGTTCCGCCCGCGTTGTTGACCAGGAGGTCCAGCCTGCCGTGGTCGTCGCGGACCCGGGTGAAGAACTCCGCGACAGCGGCCGCGTCGCGCAGGTCGACGGGGAGGAAGCGGGCGGTGCGTCCGCCCGCCTCGACGGGCTTCTCGGGGGCCCGGCGGGCGCAGGTGACGACCTCCGCCCCGGCGTCGAGCAGGGCCCGGGTGATCCCGGCGCCGACGCCCCGGGTGCCGCCGGTGACGACGGCGACGGATCCCGTCAGATCGATGGTGACTGGCAAGGGACACCTCCCGCAGCGGGCGAACCGCTGCTATCTTCCACCTAACAAACGTTTGGTGGAAAGGTAGCTGATCTGCTCATGGGTGTCTCCACCTCCGCCCCGGACAAGGGCATCGCCGTCGTCACCGTCGACTTCCCCCCGGTCAACGCCCTCCCCGTGCGGGGCTGGTACGACCTCGCCGCCGCGGTCCGCGCCGCGGGGGCCGATCCCGAGGTGCGCTGCGTCGTCCTCACCGCGGAGGGCCGCGGCTTCAACGCCGGCGTCGACATCAAGGAGATCCAGCGCACGGCCGGGCACGAGGCCCTCCTGGGCGCCAACCGCGGCTGTTACGAGGCCTTCGCCGCCGTCTACGACTGCGAGGTGCCGGTGGTCGCCGCCGTGCACGGCTTCTGTCTCGGCGGCGGCATCGGCCTCGTCGGCAACGCCGACGCGATCGTCGCCTCCGAGGACGCGACCTTCGGCCTGCCCGAGCTCGACCGGGGCGCGCTCGGCGCGGCCACGCACCTGGCCCGGCTCGTCCCGCAACAGCTGATGCGGGCCCTGTACTACACCTCGCGCACGGTCACCGCCGAGGAGCTGCACCGGCACGGCTCGGTCTGGCGGGTCGTCCCGCGCGAGCGGCTGCACGAGGCGGCGCTCGAACTCGCCCGGGAGATCGCCGCCAAGGACGGGCAGCTGATCCGGCTCGCCAAGGCCGCGATCAACGGCATCGACCCGGTGGACGTCCACCGCAGCTACCGCTTCGAGCAGGGCTTCACCTTCGAGGCCAACCTCAGCGGGGTCGCCGACCGGGTCCGCGACACCTTCGGCGGGCGCGGCGCCGACCACACGGACCAGGAGGAGCAGTCGTGAGCAGGGACAAGACGATGACCGCCGAGGAGGTCGTGGGCCGGCTCCGCAGCGGGATGACGATCGGCATCGGCGGCTGGGGATCGCGGCGCAAGCCGATGGCGCTCGTCCGGGCCCTGCTGCGATCGGACGTCACCGATCTGACCGTGGTCTCGTACGGCGGCCCGGACGTCGGGCTGCTCGCCGCGGCCGGGAAGATCCGCAAGCTGGTCGCGGCCTTCGCCACGCTCGACTCCGTCCCCCTGGAGCCGCACTTCGGCGCGGCCCGGCAGCGCGGTGACGTCGAACTGGTCGAGCTGGACGAGGCGATGGTCATGTGGGGCCTCACCGCCGCCGTGCACCGGCTGCCCTTCATGCCCGTCCGGGCCGGGCTCGCCTCGGACGTGATGACCGTCAACCCCTCGCTGCGGACGGTCACCTCCCCGTACGACGACCGCGAGGAGCTCGTGGCCGTCCCCGCGCTGCGTCTGGACGCCGCCCTCGTCCACCTCAACCGTGCCGACGCGCACGGCACCGGCCAGTACCTGGGCCCCGACCCGTACTTCGACGACCTGTTCTGCGAGGCCGCCGACGCCGCGTACGTCTCCTGCGAGCGGATCGTGGAGACCTCGGAGCTGCTCAAGGACGCGGGACCACAGACCCTGCTGCTCAAGCGGGCGTTCGTGGACGGTGTCGTGGAGACCCCGAACGGGGCGCACTTCACCTCCTGCGCCCCCGACTACGACCGGGACGAGGCCTTCCAGCGCGCCTACGTGAAGGCGGCCAAGGACCCGGAGGCCTGGCGGAAGTTCACCGCCCGGTTCCTGTCCGGCGACGAGGACGCCTACCAGGCCGCGGTCGCGGCGTTCCAGAAGGAGGAAGCGTGAGCGGCACCGACAGCACCACCACGGCCACGCGGGCCGAGTACTGCGTCGTCGCCTGCGCCGAGGCCTGGCGGGACGCGGGCGAGGTCCTGGCCAGCCCGATGGGTACGGTCCCGATGATCGGCGCCCGTCTCGCGAAGCTCACCTTCTCCCCCGAACTGCTGCTCACCGACGGAGAGGCACTGCTCATCGCCGACGTCCCGGCGGTCGGCACCGCGCCCCGGGTGGTGGAGGGCTGGCTGCCGTACCGCCAGCACCTGGCCCTGGTCACCACCGGACGCCGGCACGTGATGATGGGCGCGAGCCAGATCGACCGGTACGGCAACCAGAACATCAGCTGCATCGGCGACTGGGCGCAGCCGAAGCGCCAGCTCCTCGGCGTGCGCGGCGCGCCCGTCAACACCCTCAACAACCCGACCAGTTACTGGGTCCCCAAGCACTCGACCCGGGTCTTCGTCGAGCGGGTCGACATGGTGTCCGGCGTCGGCTACGACCGGGCGGCGGCGGCCGGGCCGTCGGCGACCCGCTACCACCGCCTCCCGGACGTCGTCAGCGACCTCGGCGTCTTCGACTTCGAGACCCCGGACCGCTCCATGCGGCTGCGGTCGCTGCACCCCGGCGTCACGGTGGAGCAGGTGCGGGACGCCACCGGTTTCGCGCTGACCGTCCCCGACGAGGTGCCGTACACGCGTGAGCCCACCGCCGAGGAACTGCGGCTGATCCGCGAGGAGATCGACCCGAAGGGGCTCCGCGACCGGGAGGTCCCCTCATGAGCGACGCCACGATCCCCACCCGGCTCACCGAACTCGTCGGAGTGCGCCACCCGGTCGTACAGACCGGCATGGGGTGGGTCGCCGGTCCCCGTCTGGTCTCGGCCACCGCCGACGCGGGGGCGCTCGGCATCCTGGCCTCGGCGACGATGACCGTCGACCAGCTCCGCTCCGCGGTGCGCGAGGTGAAGTCCCGTACGGACGCGCCCTTCGGCGTGAACCTGCGCGCGGACGCCGGGGACGCCGCCGAGCGCGTACGGATCATCATCGACGAGGGCGTGAAGGTCGCCTCCTTCGCGCTCGCGCCCTCCCGCGAGCTGATCGCGCGCCTCAAGGACGCGGGCGTCGTCGTGATCCCCTCCATCGGGGCCAGGCGGCACGCCGAGAAGGTCGCGGCCTGGGGCGCGGACGCGGTGATCGTGCAGGGCGGGGAGGGCGGCGGCCACACCGGCAGCGTCGCCACCACCGTGCTGCTGCCGCAGGTCGTGGACGCCGTGGACATCCCGGTCGTCGCGGCCGGCGGCTTCCACGACGGCCGCGGCCTGGTCGCGGCACTCGCCTACGGCGCGGCCGGGATCGCCATGGGCACGCGCTTCCTGCTCACCTCCGACAGCACGGTCCCCGACGCGGTGAAGGCCCGCTACCTCGCCGCGGCGGTCACGGACGTCACCGTCACCACGAAGGTGGACGGACTGCCGCACCGGATGCTGCGTACGGAGCTGGTCGACGCGCTGGAGCGCTCGGGCCGGGCCGCCTCGCTGCTGCGGGCGGTCCGGCACGCGGCGGCCTTCCGGCGCGCGTCCGGCATGAGCTGGCCGCAGATGGTCCGCGACGGTCTGGCGATGAAGCACGGCAAGGACCTGACGTGGAGCCAGATCCTGCTGGCCGCCAACACCCCGATGCTGCTCAGGGCGTCCATGGTCGAGGGCCGGACCGACACGGGCGTGATGGCCTCCGGCCAGGTCGCCGGCCTGATCGAGGACCTGCCGTCCTGCGCCGAGCTCGTCGACCGTCTGATGGCGGAGGCCCACGCCGCGCTCCGTACGCTGCCCACCACCGACTGACCCCTCACACACCGATGTCCGCCGGGGTACCTTCACCCCGGCGGACCTGTGTCTCTGCACCCGAACCGCACCTACCCGAACGGAACCGCCATGCCGATCCAGCGGCTGAACCACGCCGTCCTCTTCGTCTCCGACCTGGAGCGCAGCCTCGCCTTCTACCGCGACGTCCTCGAGTTCCGGCCGTTGCCGCAGGCGTTCCCGGGGGCGGCCTTCCTCCAGGCGGCGGGCTCCGCCAACGACCACGACCTCGGTCTGTTCCAGTCCCCCGAGCCGGGCTCCGGGCAGCGCACCGGTCGGGTCGGCCTGTACCACCTGGCCTGGGAGGTGGACACCCTGACGGAGCTGCGGCGTCTGCGGGACCGCCTGACGGAGGCGGGGGCCCTGACCGGGGCGAGCAACCACGCCTCCACCAAGGCGCTGTACGCCCGGGACCCGGACGGCATCGAGTTCGAGGTGTGCTGGCTGGTCCCCGACCACGCGGTGGCCGGGGAACTGACGGCGATGACGTCCCCGACCCTCCCCCTGGACATCGAGGCGGAGATCGAGGTGTACGGAGCGGAGACCCCGGGAGGCCCCCGCACCGATCACACCGTGTGGCAGAAGCTCTTCGGCGACCCGGGAAGCGTCACAGACGCTCGATGATCGTCACGTTCGCCTGGCCGCCGCCCTCGCACATCGTCTGGAGGCCGTAGCGGCCGCCGGTGCGCTCCAGTTCGTGCAGGAGGGTGGTGGTCAGCTTGGTGCCGGTCGCGCCGAGCGGGTGGCCGAGGGCGATGGCGCCGCCGTTGACGTTGACCTTCTCCGGGTCGGCGCCGGTCTCCTTCAGCCAGGCCAGGACGACCGAGGCGAAGGCCTCGTTGATCTCCACCAGGTCGATGTCGTCGAGCGTCATCCCGGCCTTCTTCAGCGCGTACGCCGTCGCCGGGATGGGGGCGGACAGCATGCGGATCGGGTCCTCGCCCCGGACGGACAGGTGGTGGACGCGGGCCCGCGGCGTCAGTCCGTGTTCCCGTACGGCGCGCTCCGAGGCGATCAGCATCGCCGAGGCCCCGTCGGAGACCTGCGAGGAGACCGCAGCGGTGAGCCGGCCGCCTTCGACCAGCGGATTCAAGCCGGCCATCTTCTCCAGGGTGGTGTCGCGGCGCGGGCCCTCGTCGGTGGTGACGTCCCCGTACGGGACGATCTCGCGGTCGAAGCGGCCCTCGTCGATGGCGCGGGCGGCCCGCTGGTGCGAGCGCAGGGCGAACTCCTCCATGTCGCGGCGGGAGATGTCCCACTTGGCGGCGATGAGCTCGGCGCCGTGGAACTGGTTGACCGGCTGGTCGCCGTAGCGGGCGCGCCAGCCCACGGAGCCGGTGTACGGGCCGTCGGTGAGGCCGAGCGGGTCGGCGGCCTGGCGGCTGGCGAAGGCGATGGGGATCATCGACATGTTCTGCACGCCGCCCGCGACCACCAGGTCCTGGGTGCCGGACAGGACGCCCTGCGCGGCGAAGTGCAGGGCCTGCTGGGAGGAGCCGCACTGCCGGTCCACGGTCGTGCCGGGCACCTCCTCGGGCAGCCCGGCGGCCAGCCACGCGGTGCGGGCTATGTCGCCGGCCTGCGGGCCGACGGTGTCCAGGCAGCCGAAGACGACGTCCTCGACGGCGGCGGGGTCGGCACCCGAGCGCTCCATGAGCGCCTTCAGGACGTGTGCTCCGAGGTCGGCCGGATGGACGGCGGACAGGCCGCCGTTCCGCCGGCCGACCGGGGTGCGGACCGCTTCGACGATGTAGGCCTCGGCCATGGTCACTCCTTGTTCGTACGTCCGGTGTCGTCACGGAGGGCGACGCCCTCCAGCACCATCGACAGGTACTGGCGGGCGATCTCCTCCGGGCTGTGCTGTCCGCCCGGCCGGTACCAGGACGCGGCGACCCAGACGGTGTCGCGCACGAAGCGGTAGGTGAGCCGGACGTCGAGGTCGGTGCGGAAGACCCCGGCGGCGACGCCGCGCTCCAGGGTCCTGAGCCAGGCCTCCTCGAACCTGCGCTGCGAGCCGGCGAGGTAGCCGAAGCGCGGCTGCTCCCGCAGGTGCCTGGACTCCTTCTGGTAGATGGCGACGGCGGCGCGGTGCCGGTCGATCTCCCGGAACGATTCGGTGACGAGGGCCTCCAGGGTCTCCCGGGGGCCGAGCAGGGCGGCGAGCACGGTGTCGTACCGGGCCCACAGCTCGTCCAGGAAGGCGCGGAGGATCTCGTCGAGCATCGACTCCTTGGAGTCGAAGTGGTAGTAGAGGCTGCCCGCGAGCAGTCCGGCGGCGTCGGCGATGCGGCGGACGGTGGTGGCGTCGTACCCCTGGGCGGCGAACACCTCGGCCGCCGTGTCCAGGATCTCGCGGCGCCGCTCCGGCGCCGGTCTCACGGGTGCTGGCTGCTGACGGAGAGGACTTCGCCGGTCAGGTACGAGGAGTAGCCGCTGGCCAGGAAGACGATCACGTTGGCCACCTCCCACGGCTCGGCGTAGCGGCCGAAGGCCTCGCGGGAGGTCAGCTCTTCGAGGAGTTCGGGGGTGGTGACCTTCACCAGGTGCGGGTGCATGGCGAGGCTCGGGGAGACGGCGTTGACCCGTACCCCGTACGCGGCGGCCTCCAGGGCGGCGCAGCGGGTGAGGGCCATGACGCCGGCCTTGGCGGCGGCGTAGTGGGCCTGCCCCTTCTGGGCGCGCCAGCCGATCACCGAGGCGTTGTTGACGACGACTCCCCCGGCTCCCGCCTCCTTCATGCGGCGCAGTGCGGCGCGGGTGCAGCGGAAGGTGCCGTTGAGGGTGACGTCGAGGACCTTGTCCCACTGGTCGTCGGTCATGTCGACGAGGTCGGCGGTGCCGCCGAGGCCGGCGTTGTTGACGACGATGTCGAGGCGTCCGTGGCGCTCAACGGCGAGGTCGAAGAGGGCGGCGACCTGGTTCTCGTCGGTGACGTCGCAGGGCAGGGCGGCGACGCGGTCCGCGCCGAACTCGGCGGCGAGTTCGGCCTCGGACTCCTTGAGTCTGCGGGCGTGGGCGTCGGAGATGACGACCCGTGCGCCTTCCTCCAGGAGCCGCCGGGCGGTGGCTCCCCCGATGCCGGCGCCCGCGGCGGCGGTGACGACGGCGTCGCGGCCGGCGAGCAGGCCGTGGCCCGGCACGTAGGGGGGCGGGGTGCCGGTCATGGGCGGACCTCCTTGGGCAGGCCGAGGACGCGCTCGGCGATGATGTTCCGCTGGATCTCGTTGGAGCCGGCGTAGAGGGTGTCGGAGCGGGAGAAGAGGTAGAGCCGCTGCCAGTCGGTGAGGTCGTACGGCTCGCCGTCGGCCAGCATCCCCGCGGCCCCGCAGACGTCCATGGCGAGTTCGCCGAGCTCGCGGTGCCAGGTGGCCCAGAAGATCTTCCCGATGGAGGCCTCGGGCCCGGGGGCTCCGGCGGCGACGCCGTCGAGCATGCGCAGGGCGTTGAACCGGATGGTCTCCAGGCCGATCCAGGCGCGGGCGATGCGGTCGCGGATCAGCGGGTCGGCGGCCGCGCCGTTGCGCCCGGCCAGCTCGACGAGGGCTTCCAGTTCGCGGCGGAAGCCGACCTGCTGGCCGAGGGTGGACACGCCCCGCTCGAAGCCGAGGGTGGCCATGGCGATCCGCCAGCCGTCGCCGGGGGCGCCGACGACGTGGGAGGCGTGGGTGCGGGCCCCGTCGAAGAAGACCTCGTTGAACTCCGAGGTCCCGGTGAGCTGGACGATCGGCCTGATCTCGACTCCGGGCCGGTCCAGGGGGACGAGCAGGTAGGACAGGCCGTGGTGGCGGGTGGAGCCGGGTTCGGTGCGGGCGACGACGAAGCACCAGTCGGCCTCGTGCGCGAGTGAGGTCCACACCTTCTGCCCGGTGACCACCCAGTCGTCGCCGTCGCGTTCGGCGCGGGTGCGCACATTGGCCAGGTCGGAGCCCGCGTCCGGCTCCGAGTAGCCCTGGCACCACAGCTCCTCGACGCTGACGATCTTCGGGAGGAAGCGCTCGCGCTGTTCGGGGGTGCCGAAGGCGATGAGGGTCGGTCCGAGGAGCTGTTCGCCGATGTGGCTGACGCGGGCGGGGGCGTCGGCGAGTGCGTACTCCTCGTGGAAGGCGACCTGCTGTTCGAGGCTCGCGCCCCGTCCGCCGTACTCCTTGGGCCAGCCGATACAGGTCCATCCGGCCGCGGCCATGTGCCGTTCCCAGGCGAGGCGTTCGGCGTGTGCTTCGTGTTCCCGTCCGGGGCCGCCGCGCCCGCGCAGGGCGGCGAACTCGCCCGTGAGGTTGGCGCGCAGCCAGCCGCGGGCCTCTCTGCGGAACTCCTCGACGTTGCTCATGGCCGTACGTTAACCTACCAAACACTTGTTAGGGAAGGAGGGCGGATGTCCGCTGCCCGCACCGCATCCACGGCCCCGGTCCGCTACGAACGCCTCGGCCCGGTGGCCGTGGTCACCATGGACCGGCCCGATTACCGCAACGCCCAGAACTCCGCGATGACCTACGCCCTCGACCGCGCCTTCTACCTCGCCGCCGACGACGACGAGGTGAAGGTCGTCGTGCTCGCCGGAGCGGGGAAGCACTTCTCCGCCGGCCACGACATCGGCACCCCCGAGCGGGACGCCCACCTGCCGTTCGACCGGCGCGCCGGGCTCTGGTGGGACCACTCGGACAAGCGGGGCGCGGAGAGCCGCTTCGCCCGCGAGTCCGAGGTCTACCTGGGCATGTGCCGCCGCTGGCGCGAACTGCCCAAGCCCCTGATCGCCTCGGTGCAGGGCGCCTGCGTCGCGGGCGGTCTGATGCTCGCCTGGGTGTGCGACCTCATCGTCGCCGCCGAGGACGCCTTCTTCGCCGACCCGGTGGTCCGGATGGGCATCCCCGGCGTCGAGTACTTCGCCCACCCGTGGGTGATGCCGCCGCGCATCGCCAAGGAGTTCCTCTACACCGGCGACCGGATGGACGCCCGGCGCGCCTACGAGGTCGGCATGGTCAACCGGGTCGTCCCGACCGGGGAACTGACCGAGAGGACGATGGAGTTGGCGAACCGCATCGCCCAGATGCCCCGCATGGGGCTCGCCCTGACCAAGCGCGCCGTGAACCAGGCCGAGGACCTCCAGGGCCTGCACACCGGCATGGACTCGGTCTTCGGCCTGCACCACCTCGCGCACGCGCACAACGCCGAGACCGCCCCCGACGCGCTGGGCGGCATGGACATCCGCGCCATGAAGGAGGCGGGAGCCTGATGGACCTCGACTTCTCCGCGGCGGAGGACGCCTTCCGGGCCGAGGCCCACGCCTGGCTCACCGCCCACGTGCCCGACACCCCCCTGCCCTCCCTGGAGACGGCGGAGGGCTTCGCCGCCCACCGGGAGTGGGAGGGGACCCTGTCCGCCGACCGCTGGTCGGTGGTCTCCTGGCCCGAGGAGTACGGCGGCCGGGGCGCCTCCCTCCTGAAGTGGCTGATCTTCGAGGAGGAGTACTTCGCGGCCGGCGCCCCCGGCCGGGTCAGCCAGAACGGCATCAACCTCCTCGCGCCCACCCTCTTCGAGCACGGCACCGACGAGCAGCGCGCCCGCGTCCTGCCGTCCATGGCGAGCGGCGAGGTCATCTGGGCCCAGGCCTGGTCCGAGCCCGAGTCCGGCTCCGACCTCGCCTCGCTGCGGTCCACGGCCGAACGGACCGAGGGCGGCTGGCTGCTGCGCGGCCAGAAGACCTGGTCGTCCCGGGCGGCCTTCGCCGACCGCGCCTTCGGCCTGTTCCGCAGCGACCCCGATGCCGGGAAGCCGCACCAGGGCCTGACGTACCTGATGTTCCCGCTGGACGCCGACGGGGTCACCGTACGGCCCATCGGGCGGCTCGACGGCAAGCCCGCCTTCGCCGAGCTGTTCCTCGACGAGGTGTTCGTGCCCGACGAGGACGTGATCGGCGCACCGGGGCAGGGCTGGCGGGTCGCGATGAGCACCGCGGGCAACGAACGGGGGCTCACCCTGCGCAGCCCCGGCCGGTTCACCGCCGCCGCCGAGCGGCTGACCCGGCTGTGGCGGGAGACCGCCGACCCCTCCGACACCGCCCTGCGGGACCGGGTCGCCGACGCGGTGATCGGGGCGCGCGCCTACCGGCTGTTCTCGTACGGCGGCGTCTCGCGGATCGCCGCCGGGGGCTCGATCGGCGCCGAGTCCAGCCTCAACAAGGTCTTCTGGTCCGAGCTCGACATCGCGCTCCACGAGACCGCCCTCGATCTGCTCGGGCCGTACGGCGAGCTGTCCGACGGGGCCGCGGACGCGCCCGCGCACGGCGGCTGGGCCGAGGGCCACACCTTCTCCCTCGCCGGGCCGATCTACGCCGGCACCAACGAGATCCAGCGCGACATCATCGCCGAGCGGCTGCTCGGCCTGCCGAAGGGACGCCGGTGATGCGGTTCCTCCTCGACGACGAGCAGCGGGAGTTCGCCCGCTCCCTCGACTCCATGCTCACGGCGGCCGACACCCCCGGAGCCGCACGGGCCTGGGCCGCCGGGGACACCACGCCCGGCCGGGCGCTCTGGGGCCGGCTCGCGGAGGCGGGGGTCTTCGCCCTCGCCGTGCCGGAGCGGCACGACGGGCTCGGTCCGCTCCCGGTCGAACTGGCCGTCGCCTTCACCGAGCTGGGCCGCCACGCCGTGCCCGGCCCGCTGGTCGAGACGGTCGCCGCCGCGGCGTTCCTCGACCGGCTCGACGATGCCGCGGCCGCCGCCTGGCTGCCGCAGATCGCCTCGGGGAAGGCGCTCGTCTCCCTCTGCGTGCCGGAAGCCGGGAGCCCCTACGCCCTGGACGCGGACACCGCCGACGCCGTCCTCGTCGTCGAGGGCGACACCGTGCGCCTCGCGGAGACGGCCGGTCCCGTCCAGGCCTCGGCCGACCCCGCGCGCCGCCTCGCCCGCCCGCGCGGCGGAACCGTCCTGGCGCAGGGGCCGGCGGTGACCGCCGCCGCGGCGCACGCCCGCGAGATCGCCGCCCTGGCCACCGCCGCCCAGTCCCTCGGCCTCGGCCGCGCCCTCCTCGACCGGACCGTGGAGTACGTGAAGCAGCGCACCCAGTTCGGGGTCGCCATCGGCTCCTTCCAGGCGGTCAAGCACCGTCTCGCCGACACGCTCATCGCCCTGGAGTTCGCCCAGCCCCTGCTCCACTCCGCCGCCCTGGCCCTCGCGGACGGAGCGGACCACGCGTCCGCCGAGGTCGCCGCGGCGAAGGTCACGGCGGGCGAGGCCGCGTACGCCGCCGCCCGCACCGCCCTCCAGCTCCACGGGGCCGTCGGCTACACCGAGGAGCTGGACCTCGCCCTGTGGATCCGCAAGGCCCGTCCGCTGCGCGACGCCTGGGGCACCCCCGCGGCCTGCCGGGCCCGCGTCCTCGCACCCTGAGCGGTCCCCTCAAGCACGCCCGCTGCCGAGGGCCGGGCAGCGGGCACGTACCCCACCGCCCTGCCCAGAGCCGGGCAGCGGGCACGTACCCCACACACCTCCAGGCCCACCACCGCTCCCCCGTCCCCACCGTCCCTACCGCACCCGGGAGTCAGCGTGTCCCCCGCACCGTCCCCGCACGTCCCCGAGAGATCCTCGGACCCCGCACTCCTTCGCAAGGTGGCGCTGTCGAGCCTGCTCGGCACCGTCATCGAGTACTACGACTTCCTGCTCTACGGCACGATGGCCGCGCTCGTCTTCGGCGAGCTGTTCTTCCCCGCGTCCGATCCCACCGTCGGCACGATCGCCGCCTTCGGGACACTCGCCGCCGGCTATGTGGCCCGCCCGCTCGGCGGCGCCGTCTTCGGCCACTTCGGCGACCGGCTCGGCCGCAAGTCCATGCTCGTCCTCACCATGGCCCTCATGGGCGTGGCGAGCTTCCTCATCGGCGTCCTCCCCGCGTACGAGACGATCGGCGTCGCGGCCCCCGTCCTCCTGGTGCTGTTCCGCGTCGTGCAGGGCGTCGCCATCGGCGGCGAGTGGGCCGGGGCGACGCTCATGGTCGTCGAGCACGCCGATCCCGGGCGCCGGGGCCTGTGGAGCGGGGTGATGCAGATGGGCTCCCCCATCGGATTCCTGCTCTCCACGGTCGCCGTCACCCTCGCCTCGCTGCTCCCCCACGACGCCTTCCTGGCCTGGGGGTGGCGCGTCCCGTTCCTGTTCAGCGCCGTGCTCCTCGGCATCGGTCTGTACGTGCGGGTCAGCATCACGGAGAGCCCGCTGTTCCGGCAGGCGGCGGAGGCGGGCGACGCCGGCGAGGCGCCCGGTGTCCCGCTGGCGCAGGTGCTGCGCAAGCCGCGCACCCTCGTCCTCGCCTGTGCCGTGGGCATCGGCCCGTTCGCCCTGACGGCGCTGATCAGCACGTTCATGCTCACGTACGCCACGGCCATCGGCTACGCCACCTCCGAGGTGATGACCGGGCTGCTCTTCACGTCGGTCACGGGCCTCGTGTCCATCCCCCTGTTCTCGGCGCTCTCCGACCGCGTCGGCCGCCGGGCCGTCGTACTCGGCGGTGCGGCCGGTGTGGTGCTGCTGGCCTTCCCGGTCTACGCCCTGGTCGACGCCCGTTCGACCACCCTGCTGATCCTCGGCATGGTCCTCGGCCAGGTGGTGCAGTCCGCGATGTACGCGCCCCTGGGCCCGCTGCTCTCGGAGATGTTCGGCACCCGGGTCCGCTACACCGGCGCCTCGCTCGGCTACCAGCTCGCCGCGCTCATCGGCGGCGGATTCACCCCGATGTTCGCCGGCAGTCTGCTCTCCGCCTCCGACGACATGCGCAGCACGCCCCTCGTGGTGCTCGCCGTCGTCTGCGGGCTCGTGACCGCGCTCGCCGTCTGGCGCACGGCCGAGACCCGGGGCCGGGACCTCTCCGCGGAGGACCCGGAGACGCCGGACGAGCAGCCCCGTACCCGTACGACATCGAGAGGAGCACAGGCATGAGGCCGACGGAGGAACAGGAGGAACTGCGGTCCGCCGTACGGGCCGTGCTCGGACGGCACCCGGGTGAGGCGGCCTGGCGGCCGCTGACCGAGCAGATCGGCGTCGCGGGTCTCGCCGTGCCCGAGGAGTACGGCGGTGCCGGGTACGGGGCCCGCGAGGTCCACGTCGTGATGGAGGAGCTGGGCCGGGAGCTGAGCCCGGTCCCGTACCTCGGCTCGGCGGTGCTCACCGTGCAGGCGCTGCTCGCCTCGGGCGACGAGCAGGCCTGTGCGCGGCTGCTGCCCGCCCTGGCCTCGGGTGCCGTGGTCGGGGGCCTGGCGTGGGCCGAGGGCGGTTCCTGGGATCCAGCGGCCGTACGGGCCGCGGCCGCCGCCGGGCCCGGCGGGACGTGGCGGATCACCGGGACCAAGGAGCACGTCCTCGACGGTGCCGAGGCCGGACCGCTGCTCGTGGCGGCCCGTACGGGAGCGGGAGTCTCGCTCTTCGAGGTCCCCGGGGACGGCACGGGCGTGGATCGTGCGGCGGCGGTGACGATGGACTCCACCCGCGCGCAGGCCCGCGTGGTGCTCACGGCCGCGGAGGGCCGACTCGTGGGAACGGAGGGCGAGGGCGAGCGGGTGCTCGCGCACGTCCTGGACCTGGCCTGTACGGCGCTCGCCGCCGAACAGGTCGGTGCCGCCGCGCGCTGCCTCGAACGCACGCTGGCCTACGCCAAGGAGCGGGTCCAGTTCGGCCGGGCCATCGGCTCCTTCCAGGCGGTCAAGCACCGGCTCGCGGACGCGTACGTCCTGGTGGAGTCGGCGCGCTCGGCCGCGCTCGGGGCCTCCTTCGCGGCCGCCGCGGGCGACCCGGAGCTGTCCCGCCACGCGGCCGCCGCCAAGTCCGCCTGCTCGGAGGCGTTCTCGGCGGTGGCGGGCGAGATGATCCAGCTGCACGGCGGCATCGGCATCACCTGGGAGCACGACGCGCACCGCTACTTCAAGCGGGCGCACGGCGCGGCCCAGCTCTTCGGCCCGCCGTCCTGGCACCGCGCCCGCCTGGCGGCTGATCTGGGGCTGGTCACGGCCTGACGTTCGGGGCGGGCCGCTCGGGCCCGCCCCCTCCGGGAAGCGATGCGGCAGTCACCCGGTGCGTACGGTGTCGATGTGGGCGAGCACCGCCGCCGCGCCGTCCTCCGCCGCGATCCCGCGGGCGAGTTCGGCCGCGCGGCGGCGGAGGGCCGGTTCGGACAGGCAGGCCGTGATGGCGTCGCCGAGGGCTTCGGCGGTGAGGCCCTGGAAGGGCACGGGCCGCGGGGCGACGCCCAGCGCGTGCAGCCGGGCCGACCAGAACGGCTGGTCGTACATGACGGGGACGGGCACGGCGGGGACGCCGGCCCGCAGTGCGGCCCCTGTGGTGCCCGCCCCGGCGTGGTGGACGACGGCGGCGGTGCGCGGGAACAGCCAGTCGTGCGGGATGTCCCCGACGGCAAGGACGTCGGAGCCGTCGCTGCTCAGTTCGGCCCATCCCGCCTGCACCACCGCGCGTACGCCCGCCCGCTTCACGGCCGCGGCCACCAGTGCGCCGAGCCGTTCGCCCTCCCCCGGCGCCATGCTGCCGAAGCCGAGGAAGACCGGGGGCGGACCGGCCTGGAGGAAGTCGACGAGCTCGGCCGGGGGCTGCCAGTGGTCCGGCCGCGCGGGCCACCAGTAACCCGTGACGTCGACCCCGGAGGGCCAGTCGTCGGGGCGCGGCAGCACCAGCGGGCTGTAGCCGTGGAACGCCGGGCGGATGCCGGCCGCCGCCGAGGGCGTGTCGGCGGGCAGTCCGAAGCGGTCGCGCAGCCGGGTCACGGCACCGGCGAAAACCCCCTCGGCGCGCCTCAGTACGTCCCGGCCCGAGGCGAGGTTGCCCTCCGGGCCCGGGTCTTCGCCGCCCCGCGCGTTCGGCAGCGGGAACTCCCGGGTGGCGAAGGACGGCACGAGGTAGGTGCCGATGACGGGGATCCCGAACGCCTCGCCGGCCGTCCGGCTCAGCGGGGCCGGGCCGTGGGCCGTGAGCAGCAGGTCGGCTCCGCCTTCCACGGCCTCCGCCACCCCGTCGGCGAGCCCGTCCGCGTACGCCCTGGTCAAGGCCTGCGCCTCCTGCCGCGAGGCCGCCCGTGACCAGCCCCGGAGGAGTGCCTCCGGGTCCCCCGGCATGGGCCGGTGCTCGAGCCCGCATCCCCCGACGAGTGCGGCGAAGGACGGGTGGGCGGCCACGGCGACCTGGTGGCCGGCATCGAGCAGGCGCCGTCCCAGGCCGGTGAAGGGCGCGACGTCTCCGCGGGAACCGGCGGTGATGATCACGATGCGCATGGAGCGATTCAACACCCGGCCGGAGGGGTGGACGCCCCATATCAGCCGAGCGGTTCGAAGGTCAGGACCGCCTTTCCGCGCAGGCCGCCCGCCCGCAGGGCGGCGACCGCGTCCGCGGCGTCGTCCCAGCCGCCCCGCCAGGTGATGCCCGGGTCGAGCGTTCCGTCGGCGACGCGGTGGGCGAGCCAGCTCAGGTCGCGGTCGAGGCCGGGGCAGTGGGGCAGGAAGAAGGTCACGACCGAGCGGTCGTGTCGCCCCTGGTCGCCGAAGAGCGCACCGAACGGGAACTCCTCGCCCGTGCCGGCGGAGTGGCCGAGGGCGACCAGCGTGCCGCCTTCGCCGAGCATGTCGTACGCCTCCACGAGCAGCGGGCCGCCGATCAGGTCGATCACCCCGTCCACCGGCCGGGAGGCCTCCTTCGGTGCTCCGACCACCTCGTGCGCCCCGAGTCCGCGCAGGAGTTCGCCGTGGGCGTCGGGGGAGCTCGTGGACGCCACGACCCGGGCGCCCCCGGCGCGGGCGAGCTGGACGGCGTAGCGCCCGACGCCGCCGGTTGCCCCCGTGATCAGGACGTCGCGCCCGAGGAGCGGGCCGAGGCGGTGCAGGGCGCGCAGGGCGCTCGCGCCGGCGACGGGGACGGTCGCGAGGGCGGCGGGGTCGGCTCCGGCGGGTGCGGTGCCGATCAAAGCCGTGTCGACGGCGCGGAGTTCGGCCCAGGCGCCGTCGGGCATCAGGGTCACCACCGGGGTGCCGACGGCGGGGCCGGAGCCGTCCGCCGCGGCGCGTTCGACGATTCCGGCGGCGTCCCAGCCGAGGACCGAGCCGGCCGGGGCGGCGCCGAGTCCGAAGGTGATCTCACCGTGGTTGAGCGAGGTCGCGGTCACCCGGACCAGGGCCTGGTGGGGTGCGGGCTCGGGTTCGGGGGCGGTGCCGAGCCGGAGACCGCCGGGGGCGGAGGGGTCGACGAGAAGCGCGCGCATTTCAGGACCTCCAAGAATCTGCCACTGAGTGGCATAAGCCTATAGGTAGCGTTCGCCGCTTCGATACAGTGGTGCTGATGACGGCCGAAAACTCCCCCTCGCTCCCGCTGCGCGAGCGCAAGAAGCTGCGCACCCGGCAGACGCTGATCGACACCGCGCTCGACCTGTTCGGCACCCACGGCTTCGACGGGGTGACACTGGACGCGCTGTGCGACGCGGCCGAGGTGTCGAAGCGGACCTTCTTCCGCTACTTCGACAGCAAGGAGGACGTCGCCATGGCTCCCGCACAGGACGTGTGGGTGGCCTTCCTCGACGTCCTGGAGAACTGCCCGGCCGACGGGCGGCACCTCCTCGCGGTGTTCGAGGACGCCCTCGCCGAGGCCGTCGGCCGGATGCCGGCCGACGGGTGGGCCGGGCGGCTCCTGACCAGCCGTCACCTCGCCGCCCGGACACCCTCGACGGACGCGCACTGTCACGCGTTCTGCGACCGCACGACGCGTTCCGCACTCGCCGTGGTCGAGCGGCGCTTCGCCCTTCCCGGGCCCGGCGGGCCGCTGCACGCGCGTCTGGCGCTCGACGTACTCGTCGTCCTGTTCCACCGCGCCCTGGACGCCTGGGTGGCACAGCCGACCGGGCACACGCCCGAGGACCTCGTACGCCGGCTCCACGCCGTCGCCGCCGAGCTGCCGGCGGCCCTCGCCACGACGGCCGAGCCTTCCGCCTAGGAGCGCTGTGGAGCCGTACGGATACGAATCCGGCCCGCCGAGACGTCTCGGCGGGCCGGAGTGGGGCGAAGGCGGGGATCAGGCGAGCGGGCGGCAGAGCAGGGCGTCGGGGACGCCGCCGTGCGTCCACTTCCAGGTGTAGGCGACGCCCGCGAGGTACTCGTCGTCGCGGCACTGGCCCTTGTAGTAGCCCGGCGCCCAGTCGCTCGCGGTCGAACCGCCGGTCGCGGGCCGGTTGTCGCCGCGGTCGAACCAGAGGACCCGGCCGGTCGTGGGCAGCGCGGTGGCCGCGGGGGCGCACAGGAGCGCGGCCATGGACCTGCCGTTCACGCTGTAGCCGACGGCGAAGGTGCGGTCGGGGCACTGGAGCTTGTTGTAGCCGCTCGCCCAGTCACCCCCGGTCACGTACCGCTCGTCGGTCACGACGGTCCAGGGGCCGCTCGCCCTGGCCGGCTGCCCGGCGTCGGTGCACAGGCCGCGGCCGCTGCTCCGGGCGAGGCCGGTCACGCGCTGGCTGTCCGGGCAGTTGCCCTTGCGGTTGCCCGGTGACCAGTCCGGCTTGGCGAGCATGGTGGCGGAGACGTCGTAGTCGGCGTGGTCCAGGTTGAGCATGTTCCAGCGCGGGACCTCGGCGATCCGGCCGGTCCTGCCGGGGGCGCCGACGAGCTTGTTCCAGTCGGTGGCCCGCCAGTCGCCGGCGTCCATGACACCGAGACGAGCGCCGTTCGCGCTGTAGTTGACCATGGCCCAGTTGTCCTGCGGGGTGCCGTTCGCGTCGGTCCAGCCGACCAGCGGCCAGATGGCGAAATCGGTGTCGTTGCGCACGAGGATGTCGGTGAAGTTCGTGAACCAGGCGCGTTCCCTGGCGTTCGCGTCGCCCCGGCCTCCGGCGCCGAACTCGCTGATCCACACGGGCGCGGTGAAGTGCTGCCCGGACCGGGTGACGAACAGGGCCTCGTCGTCGACGGCCTGGGCGAGCTGCGCGGGGGTGAGCTCCTCGTAGCGGAGGTCATGGGTCTCGCCGGTGCCGGTGGCGCCGGTGTGGTTCGGGCCGGTGTAGCCGTAGAAGTGGGCCGCGTAGACGAGCTTGCCGGAGCGGATCAGGGTGTTGGAGAGGGTGGCGACCGGGGTGAGCATCGGGCGGCCGTGCGGGGTCAGGTCGGTGGGTATGCCCTGCCAGTTGATGCCCTCCATGACGACGAGCATGTCCGGATTGGCCTGGAGGATCTTGTTGCCGGCCTCTTCCATGGCCTTGTTGAGGTCGTGCTCGTCGCCCCAGCCCCAGTTGGGGTCGTCCCAGGTGTCGCGGCGGACCTCGTTGCGGAGGTCGGCTCCGACGACCCGCTTGTCGGCCTGGTAGCGCTTGGCGAGGAAGACCCAGTCGTCGATCCACTGCTGCGTCGACTGGCCGCTGTTCCAGCGCTCGTTGCCGTCCAGGCCGCAGCAGAAGCGGTAGCTGGTGGTGTGGTTGTTGAGGATGACGGCGAAGCCGTCCGCGGTCAGGGCCGCGACGACGGCGTCGAGCACCTGGAGCGGGGTCTTGCCCTTGAGCTGCGGGTTGGCGGCGACGGCCGTGTCCGGGACGACGCTCGTGTCGTGGATCAGCGCGTTCGCGAAGGGCAGCCGGATGCTGTTGAGGCCGAGGGTGTGGAAGTCGGCCAGGATGTCGGCGATCGGCTTGCGGTCGAGGCCGAGCGGGATGTTGTGCGACATCTGCCGGGCCTGGTGGTTGGCGACGTCGCCGACGACGCCGCTGCCCTGCCACGTGCCTTGCGCGCCCGCCCAGTTGCCGGACTTGAGCTTGAACCGGTCGCCCTCGGCGTCGACGACGTACCGGTCACGGGTCGACAGCGGCGCGGTCCAGGAGGCGGCGAGCTGTGCGCCGGTGAGGACGGCGGGCGGCGCCGTCCCCGTGTCCGCCACGGCGGCGTGCGGGGTGAGGGTGGCGAGGAGGAGTGCGGACGTCGTGGCGAGGACTGCGGTGGCGCGTCGGAGCAGGGTGAAGCGGGGTGTCACGAGAGCTCCTTACGGATGAGGGGATGTGCCTGCCTTGTACGTGGTGCGGGAGGGTGCGGTGTGCGGGTCGGACCTGTGGGGCTTCGTACGTGACGGCTGCGGCTCGGTCACGCGGCGCCGGTCGTGGTGGTGGCCGCGTACTGCGGGAAGAGGGCCTGAATGGCCACGGCGGCACCGCCCCTGGCCCATTCCTGCCAGGGGAGCGGGCGCAGCGACAGCGGGCAGCGGGAGGCGGCGCCCAGGGCGTGTGCGGCGTACGCGTCCTGGATGGGGCGGCCGAGCAGGTCGTAGGCGTCGACGCCTTCGCCGCTGATGACGACACGCTCGGGGCCGACGAGGTTGACGAGCGCGGCGATGCCGAGCCCGATGGCGTGTCCGGCCCGGGCGAAGGCCTCGCGGGCGGCGGGATGGCCCTCCCGGGCCAGGTGCGCGACCTCGGCGAACGTGAGGCGCGGGTTCGTGGTGGCGTCGCGGACGGCCGTGAGAATCGCCTCGGTCGAGGCGATCGCCTCGACGCAGCCGTCCGCGCCGCAGCGGCAGCGCGGGCCGGTCGGGTCGACGCAGAGGTGTCCGACCTCGCCCGCGACACCGTAGGCGCCCCGGATCAGTTGTCCGTCGACGACGAGGGCGGAGCCGATGCCCGCGCCGATGGTGACGAGGGCGAAGTACTCCGTACCGATGCCTTCGCCGAACCAGTGCTCGGCGACGGTCAGGGCCCTGACGTCGTTCTCGACGGTGACGGTCAGGCCGGTGGCGGCGGTGAGGAGTTCGGCGAGCGGGACGTCGCGCCAGCCGAGGAGGCCGGAGTGCCGGAGCCGGCCGCCGTCCCGGTCCACGTCCCCGTTCATCGCCACGCCCAGGTGGCGGGTGCGGGCCCGGAACTCGGGTTCGGCGTCGAGGAGTTCGTCGACGAGCTCGGCCGTGAGGGCGGCGGCGGCCTCGGGGGTGCGGTCGTCGAGCGGGCGGGCGGCCGTGGCCCGGATCCCGGCCCGCAGATCGCAGACGGCGCCGAAGACCTGGTCGGAGCTGATCTTCAGGCCGATGAAGTACTCGCGGTCGGCGGCGACGGCGAGGGGGTTGACCGGCCGGCCGGCGCCGGGCGCGGTGCGCTCCGGCGGGAGTTCGTACAGATAGCCGTCGTCGATCAGCGGCCTGGCCGCCTTGGTCACCGCGGTCGAGGAGAGACCGGTCCGCCGGGCCAGCTCCACTCTGCTGAGGGGACCTTCCGCGAGGAGCAGGGCGAGGACCGCGGTCTCGGCGGGCGCGGTGACCAGAGGCCGCGAGCGATGTCTTAACACGCGAGTAACATAGAGCAGTTAAATAACTTCCTCCAGTATTGAATCCGGATCGCCCCACGCGACCGCCCCGCCCGCCGCACGGCCGACGCACCCTCAGCAGAGGTGCACGGACACACCGCACAGGCCCAAGCCCTGACGAGCGGCGGTACGCCAGACCCGCAGCGGCCCGTCCAGCACGCTCTCCTCCCGCTCGCCGTAGAACAACCAGTCCTGGTCCTCGGCGGCCGCGCGCTCGGCCGGGGTGAAGGCCAGCGCACGCTCGACGAGCGGCAGGCTCGCGCGCACCTCTGCGGCCGTGAGCAGGAAGGTGCCGCACCAGCCCGGCAGCAGCGCCGCCCGCGCCGGGCCGATGGCGTGGAACAGGGACGAGACCGCGTACTCCTTGCTGTGGACGGAGAGGAACACGCCCTCCTCGTCCTGCCCCTCCCACACGTCGTCCAGCACGTAGAAGGAGGGATCGGCCATCCCGCCGCAGACGTCGTCGACCTGTGCCCCGGGTGCCGTGAGTTCGCGGAACGACTCGATGGCGGCGGGGTCGGCTCGCCGGTCACCGTCCCCGCTGCCGAAGGCGTACCAGGTCCGGTGGTCGGGGAGCGGGTCCCGCTGCCACCTCCGCCAGCGCCGCTCGGCCTCCGGGTGGGCACGGTCCGCCCGCATCGCCGGCAGCAGGGTCGCGGAGAGGCCGGCGACGGCCTCGTCGGTGTGACTGCTGATCCCCCACGCGCTCGTGAATCCCATGCCGGTGAAGCTACCGCCCGCCACCGACAACGCTGTTCGGCTCCCGGTCGGGTCCCCCCGGTGTGGATCGTGTGCGGATCGGCGGCAGGTCTTGCACCGAACCGTCGGCGCAGCGACGGGCCTCCGCCGTGCCGACATCCGGGACCGCGTCCGCCCCAGCGGTGCGAAGCGGATGTATAGGACTAACCACCCGTACCAAAAGGGGTGTTGCCGACACTTCCGGCAGGTTTGCGCTGCGCTCGGGCGGTCTGGAAGCCTCCGTTCGACCTGTCTGACGCTTCATCAACCGGAGGCACCCACCCATGCCCTCAAGGCGAATACGCCGTGTCTGGCTCACCGCAGCCGCCGCGGCCTCGCTCGTGTTCACCGGTCTTGTGGCTCCCGCCCAGGCCGAGGTCGTTCCGCAGGACGCATCGGACCCCACGGTCCAGGAGCCCCTCGCGGCCGCGTCCGCGCCCTCCCCCTTCGCGGCCACCGGCTGGACCTCGCCCGGCGGCGCGGCCTCGCCCGGTGATTTCACCCTGTCGCCCGGCGCCCTGAACGCCGAGACCACCTCCCGGGTCGCCCGCCTCGACGCGGTCCTCCCCAAGTCGGGTGTGCAGAACCTCCTGACGGGGGCCAATCGCACCGTGACGCCGTGGTGCGCCCGTGACCCGTTCGGCACCGCCGCGGATCCCGACGTCAAGTACTGCCTGCAGAGCGACGACTCCACCTCGCGGGAGTGGGTCCCCCAGGGCTTCTCGGGCGTTTCCGACGCCCAGGACGACGAGTTGTGGGGCACGGCCGGGAACATCCAGCTGTTCGCCTCGTACGACGGCTGGGACCCGGGCCGGGAGGACGACCCGGACCCGGCGACCGGTGACTGCACCACGGCCGAGGTGGAGGCCAACGACGCCTGCAACCAGAAGGGCGTCCGCATCACCTTCGTACAGAGCCGGGTCAACCCGGCCTCCGGCATCTCCGAGGTCAAGTACCGGCACGTCCTGCTCGGCTGGACCTACATCAACTCGGCCGACCACGTCTCCTTCGACGGGCTGCACGCCTCCGAGTACCCGATCCAGAAGGGTGTCCACGCCGGCGGGATCGCCTGGTACGGCAACTACCTCTACGTCGCCGACACCCGCAACGGTCTGCGCGTCTTCGACATGCGTTACATCATGGACCTGGACCCGGACGGCGATCCCACCACGCACGACGCGATGGGCAGCGACACCGACGGTGTGCAGACCACGGCCGACACCGAGGACAAGACGAAGGTCGGCCGGCACGACAACGTCTGGTACAGCTTCGGCTACCGCTATGTGATGCCGCAGGTCGCCGCCTGGAAGTTCAAGGCGACGCAGAGCAACCCCGCCGGTTCGTACGCCTGCGTCTCCACCGGCGCCCCGAAGGCCTCGTACATCTCCCTGGACCGCAGCACCACCCCGGACCGTCTGCTCATGGGTGAGTACTGCCGTCCGCAGAGCGGCTACCCGTCCACCGGCCGCATCGCCTCCTTCCCCGTCGCGGACCTGGAGGGCCGCTCCTCCGACGTCACCGCGGAGGGCTGGGCCAACTACCTGCCGCTCACGAACGGCGGCGCGCAGGGGGCGGCGGCGTACAACGGCAGGCTGTACGTGAACGAGTCGAAGGGCACCGACGAGCCGGGCAACCTCTGGCGCTACGGCTGGAGCAACGGCGGGCTGGTCACGAACGGCGCGGCCGTCAAGACCGCCCGCGGCGCCGAGGACCTCTACATCGATCGGGGCACGGGCCGCCTGTGGTCCCTCTCCGAGCACCGCCCGGGGTCGGCCGCCGACTGCACGGCGAACCGTGACGCCGCCGATCCGGTGGGCACGGACTACTGCCAGCGGGTGCTGTACGGGCACAAATTGAGCTGGCTCGACAGCCAGCCGTAACCGAGGCCGGGAGTCCTTCGCCGTACCCGGAAGGAGAACCGTTCCCTCCGGGTACGGACACGGCCAAGGGGAGGACCGCGCTCCCCTTACGTGGCCGCGGGCCCGCCACCTGGCTCACCCGGTTCAACCAGCTGGGCGAGAACGACGAGTGGGGCTACCCGGCCTTCGAGGGCGCGTACGAGATGGTCCGGCCGAAGCGCTACGAGGCCGACAGGACGTACCGGGAGAACTTCAACACGGGTGTCGACGGTCCGCTTCGCGGCCCCCGTGGACCTCACCTCGCGGACCCCGGCGCGCACGCCGGTCCTGGTCCCCGTGACCGTCCACAACGCGTGACTCGGCACGTGACCGACCCCGCCTGACGCGGCGTCACCACCGTCGGGTGGTGACGCCGCACGGTCGTGGGCGTCAGGCCCGGCGCAGTGCGGAGCGGCCCGCGAAGCGCGCCGAGTCGCCCAGCTCCTCCTCGATCCGGATCAGCTGGTTGTACTTCGCCGTGCGGTCGGAGCGGGAGAGCGAGCCGGTCTTGATCTGACCGCAGCCGGTCGCCACCGCCAGGTCCGCGATGGTGGTGTCCTCCGTCTCGCCCGAGCGGTGCGACATGACGGCCGTCCAGCCGGCCCGGTGGGCCGTGGCCACGGTGGCGAGCGCCTCGGTCAGGGTCCCGATCTGGTTGACCTTGACGAGGACCGAGTTGCCGACGCCGGTACGGATGCCCTCGCGCAGCAGCGTCTCGTTGGTGCAGAACACGTCGTCGCCGGTGAGCTGGCAGCGGTCGCCGACGCGGGCGGTCAGCTCGCGCCAGCCGTCCAGGTCGTCCTCCGCCATCGGGTCCTCGATGGAGACGATCGGGTAGGAGTCGATGAGCTTGGCCAGGTAGTCGGCGTTCTCGGAGGGGGTACGGCGCACCCCCTCGCCCGCGTAGTCGTACACGCCGTCGCGGAAGAACTCGGACGAGGCCGGGTCCATGATGAGGCCGATGTCCGAGCCGGGCCGGTAGCCGGTGCGCTCGATGGCGGACATCACGAAGTCGAGGGCCTCCTCGGCGGTGCGCAGCGCGGGGGCGAAGCCGCCCTCGTCGCCGACGCCCGTGGAGTGGCCGGCGGCCAGCAGGTCGCGGCGCAGGGTGTGGAAGACCTCGCTGCCCATGCGGACGGCCTCGGCGAAGCTGTCCGCGCCCACGGGGGCGATCATGAACTCCTGGAAGTCCAGGGGATTGTCGGCGTGGGCGCCGCCGTTGACGATGTTCATCATCGGCAGCGGTAGGAGGTGGGCGTCGGGGCCGCCCAGGTAGCGGTAGAGGGGCAGGCGGTGGGCCGCCGCGGCCGCCTTGGCGACGGCCAGGGAGACGCCGAGGACGGCGTTGGCGCCGAGCCGGGACTTCGTGGCCGTGCCGTCGAGGGCGACGAGCGCGGCGTCGACGGCGGCCTGGTCCGCCGCGTCCCGGCCGCGCACGGCGGCCGCGATCTCCCCGTTGACGTGGGCGACCGCACGGTCGACGCCCTTGCCGTGCCAGCGCGCGGAGTCTCCGTCGCGCAGTTCCACGGCCTCACGGGCGCCGGTGGAGGCGCCGGAGGGGACGGCCGCGCGTCCCAGGGAGCCGTCGGTGAGGACGACGTCGACCTCGACCGTGGGGTTGCCCCGGCTGTCGATGATGCGGCGGGCGGTGACGGTCTCGATGACGGCGTCGACGGTTCCGGTTTCGTCGGTGGGCATGGTGGTTCCTCCCCGTGGTGGTGTGCCGTGGCTCCGGCTGCGACAGCGCTGGCGCTGAGCCCGACGAGCACAGACTCTACAGCAATGCTGTTCAGTTTTTCTGTTCAGTTTTGCTGTACAGCATGGCTGTGCAGGACAGCCGCACCGTGCGGCCGGCGCGCGGGGTAAAGTGCCGTATGCCCACGCCGGAAGCCGCCACCATCGCCACCGAACTGCGCACCGCGATGGGCAAGCTCACCCGACGCGTCAAGGACGAGGACCGCATCCCGCTCGGCCAGGCCGCTGTCCTCGGCGCGCTCGACCGGAACGGCGCCATGACCACCAGTGACCTCGCCGCCGATCAGCGCGTACGCCCCCAGTCGATGGCCCGTGCGGTGGGGCTCCTCATGGAACAGAACCTGGTCACGCGTCGCGCGCACCCCACCGACGGCCGCAAGTCCCTGGTCGAGCTGTCGGACGCGGGCCGGTCCGCGCTGGAGGCGGAGCGCGGCCGCAGGGCCGGCTGGCTCGCCCAGGCCATCGAGGCCGAACTCACGGACGAGGAGCGGGCGCTGCTGGCCCGGAGCGCCGCCCTCCTGGAGCGACTCGCCGCGCGTTAGACCCTGTTCGACCCCGACCCGTCGGACGGGCCGCCCGGGTTCCCCGAGCCGCCCAGCACCCGCACGGCCTCCACGATCAGGTTCCAGAACCCGGCCGTGTCGACCTTCATGCCGACCTCGGTGTCGGCGGGCCGGTCCGTCACCCCGTGCAGGTCCACCACGGTCGCGCCCCGCGTGTGGGTGCCGTCGAGCTCGACCGTCACCGCCGCCCTTACCAGGGTGACGAGGGACGGGTCGATCAGGTGGGCGACGGTGAGGGGATCGTGCAGTGGGGGTGCGTCGAAGCCGTACACCTCGCGGTAGGTGGAGGCGAAGTAGGTGAGGAGGTCCACGCAGAGCGCGCTCAGCGGGGTGCCGAGCGCGGCGATCCGGGCGACGACCTCGGGGGTGGCCCGCACCTGGTGGGTCGCGTTGAGGCCGAACATCGTCACCGGCAGTCCGCTGCGGAAGACGATGTCCGCCGCTTCCGGATCGCACAGGATGTTGAACTCGGCCGCGGGCGTGGTGTTGCCGCGGCCCGTCGAGCCGCCCATGAGCACGATCCGCTCGATCCGCCCGGCGAGCTCGGGGTGGGCGAGCAGGAAGACCGCGATGTTGGTGAGCGGCCCGGTCGGCACGAGCGTGACCGGTGCCGGGTGCGCGAGGAGCGTGTCGCGGATGAGGGTGAGCGCGTCGCGAGGGTCCTGCGGCACGTCCGGTTCGCGCGCGGCGAAACCGGGTCCGTCGAGGCCGGAGTCGCCGTGGATGTTCTCCGCGATCCGGCGCGGCCCGTGCAGCGGCCGGTCGCGGCCCGCCGCGATCGGCACGTCCTTGATCCCCGCCGCCGAGCAGACCCGGCGGGCGTTGAGCGTGGTCTTCTCCAGCGTCTGGTTGCCCGCCACGGTGGTGATCGCGAGCAGGTCGATCGCGGGGTGCGCGGCGGCCAGGAGGATGTTGAAGGCGTCGTCGTGACCGGGATCGCAGTCGAGAATCACGGGAACCGGCATGCCCTCACCGTCCCATATCCGGCGCGGTACGCGAAGGACGCGGCCTCGGGAACCGGTCACGGACCGCGCGTGGCGGAACGGACGACGTCCCCGGAATCCGCCCGTCCGGGCGTACGGGCGTTCTAGGGCCTGTCTGACAATTCGCGTCGGATCAGGCCGGGTCGTCCGGTGCGTGCGCTCGGCGTGCGGCCGGGGCGCCCTCGTAGCGGAGCTACTTGGGCGTTTCGGCCGTGCGGCGAGCGTGCGTGCCGGACGGGCCGGACCCGGCGGGAATTGTCAGACAGGCCCTAGCGTGCCGGGCATGACCTCGCTCAGGTACTGGCGGGCGACGGCGCTCGCCCTCGCCTCCGTCCTGCTGCTCCTCCCCCGGGCGGCCGCGGCGCAGGACCCCACGGCCGCCGCGCCCGTGCGGGCGGCGACTCCGGACCGCCCCTCCTACGACGTGTCGCTGCGCGCCGACGCCGACGGCTCGCACTGGACCGGCCGTCAGACGGTGTCCTTCCGCAACGCCTCCCGTACTCCCCTGCGTTCGGTCGACCTACGGCTCTGGGGCAACGGCTCCGACGGCTGCGGCACCCCGGGCGCGCCGTCCCCGGTCCGGGTGAGCGGGGTCGTCGGCGGCAGCCCGCGGCCGCTCGCCGTCGACTGCACCGCGCTGACGGTCGATCTGCCGGCGCCGCTGCCGTACGGGGCGCGCGCGAGCGTCTCCTTCGGCCTCGCGATCACCGTCCCGGACCGTGTGCACCGCTTCGGCCGCGACGGCGCGCACCGCTACCTCGGCAACGCGCTGCCCCTGCTGTCCGTACGGGACGAGCAGGGCCGGCACCTCGACCCGGACGTCGGTTTCGGCGAGAGCTTCTACACCCTGGCCGGTGACTTCCGGGTCGTGCTCGACCACCCGGACGCGCTGCTCGTCCCTGCGACGGGCACCACCACCCGGCGCGCGGGCGCGCCCGGCCGCACGGTCAGCACCAGCGTCGCGCACGGGGTGCGGGACTTCGCGTGGGCGGCGGGCCCGTTCCGTACGAGGACGGTGACCACGCCCGGCGGCGTGCGCCTCCACGCGTACTGGACCGCCACCACGTCCGCCGAGGGCGTCGCCGTCGACCTCGGGGCCGCCGTCGGATCGGTCGACGCGTTCGGGGAACGGTTCGGGCGCTATCCGTACGGCGAACTCGACCTGGTCATGAGCGACAACCTCGACGACTTCGGCAGCATGGAGTTCCCGGGCCTCGTCCTGCTGTGGACCGAACCGGAGGGGTCGGCCGTCGTGCACGAGATCGCCCACCAGTGGTTCTACGGCATCGTCGGCAACGACCAGTTCTCCTCGCCCTGGCTGGACGAGTCCTTCGCCCAGTACGCGAACCAGTCCTACTACGGGGAGGACTCCACCGTCTGCTGGGAGGACCAGGGCGCGTGGCCCAGCGACACGGCCGCCCTCACGCGGCCCATGGGCTACTACGCGGACGGCCACCGCTCCGAGTACGTCCGGGTCGTCTACCTGCGCGGCGCCTGCGCCCTGCACGATCTGGAGCGGGTCCTGGGCGGCCCGGCGATGGCGGGCATGCTGCGCGGCTACGTGCGGGACCACTGGCTGGGGGTCGCCACCACGGCGGACTTCAAGCGCGCGGCACAGGCGGCGACGCCGAGGGACCTCGGGCCGTTCTGGACGGAGCACAGGATCTTCTGACGGGCGGCATGAACAGGGCCCGGGCACGGGCACCTTGCGGCGCCCGAGAGCCCGGGCACGGGCCCGAGCCCGTGCCCGGGCCCGTGTGCGTCACGCGTCCCAGGTGACCGGGAGGCTCTTCACGCCGTAGATGTCCGCGGTCTCCGGGCGCAGCGCGACCTCCTCGGCCGGGACGGCCAGGCGCAGCGTCGGGAAGCGCTGGAACAGCGCGGCGAACGCGACCCGCATCTCGACGCGGGCGAGCTGGGCCCCCAGGCACAGGTGGATGCCGTGGCCGAAGGCCACGTGCCCGCCGGCGTCCCGCCGGATGTCGAGCTCGTGCGGGTTGTCGTAGCGCTCGGGGTCGCGGTTGGCGGTGTTGTAGGAGAGGACGACGGTCGTGCCGGCCTCGATGGTCTGCCCGCCGACCTCGACGTCCTCGAGGGCCGTCCGCATGAAGGACTTGGCGACGGTCAGGTACCGCAGGAGTTCCTCGACGGCCCCGTCCACGAGCGCGGGATCGGCGCGCAGCGCGTCCAGTTGGTCCGGGTTCTGCAGGAAGGCGAAGGCGCCGAGGGACAGCATGTTCGCGGTGGTGTCGAAGCCGGCCGCGAGGAGGATCAGGCTGATCCCCTTGAGCTCCTCGTCGGTGAGGTCGCTGTCGGTGAGTTCGCTGAGGATGTCGTCGGTGGGGTTCGCGCGCTTGGCGGCCACCAGCCGGGCGAGGTAGTCCTGCGTGGCGGTGTAGGCCGCGATCAGTTCCTCGTCGCTCGTCTCTCCGTTCATGAACTTGTCGATCTGCTCCTGGAAGGAGTCCCGGTCCTCGTACGGCACGCCGAGGATCTCGCAGATGATGATGGTGGGGATGGGCTTGGCGAACGCGGTCACCAGGTCCGCCGACGGTCCGGCCGCCTCCATGGCGTCCAGACAGTCGGCGGTGATCTGCTCGACGCGCTCGGCGAGCAGGCGCATCCGTCGCGCGGTGAACTTGCCCACGAGCGGCTTCCGGTACCGCCCGTGCTGCGGTTCGTCCATGAGCAGGAACTCACCGGGCGGCGCCGGCGGCAGTTCGAAGTCGACCACGTTCATCAGGTCCTTGCGCGAGCTGAACCGCGGGTCGGCCAGGACCGACTTGACCAGCTCGTGTCCGGTGACGATCCAGCCGGGCTTCCCGCCGGGGTGGGTGTAGCGGCTGATCTGGCCGTGCTTGCGGGCGTCGATCAGCTCGGCCGGCGGGTCGAAGGGGCATCCGGACGGGCGCTCGGTCGGCAGGGTGCTGACGGTGTGGACGGACTCGGTCATGGTCATTCCTCGATCTCGCGGCAGCGGGTGGTTGACGCACCCCGAAAGCTACGTTGCGTTCAGGGTTCCGTCAATGATCGAAAATACATAACCCCAGGTTGCAACTGCGAAATTGATGCAATGACACTGTGTCTTAATGCAACGCAACGTTGCAATGGATCTACGCGTCCGGGCTCTCCCGGCGGGCGATCGCCAGACCGGCGGCCCCGACCAGGAGCAGCACGGCCACCGTGCCGAGGGTGAACGTCTCGAACGCCGCCCGGGACATGCCCCAGATCTCGTCGAAGGCGTACTCGACGCCGAAGAGCGCCTCCAGGGTTCCGGGGAAGAGCGCGCACCAGGAGCCGACCAGGATCCAGGCGTAGACGAGGGCCGCGCAGATCATGAACCCGCGCTGCCCGAAGGGGACTTGGTAGGGCCGTACGACCTCGGGCCGGCGCAGCCGGAGCAGGACGAGCGCGGGCACGATGACGAGGTACGAGAGGAGCAGGGTGGTGACCGCCACGGTGAGGACCACGGCGAACACGGCGCCCGCGTCACCCTCCGCGACCCGCATGGCCACGATCATGAAGACGGTGGCCACCGCTCCGGAGAGCAGGTTGGTGCGGACGGGCGTGCCGAGCCGGGGGTGGAAGGCGCCCAGCTTGCGGGTGAAGGAGCCGCCGTCGGCGGCGGCCATCGCCTGCATGCGGTCGCTGACGATCATCCACGCGCTGCCCTGGGTGAGGAGGGCGAAGACGAACATGACGGCGGTGAGCGTCAGGAGCGGGCCGCCCGCGCCGCCGTAGATGCCGAACACGAGACGTGCGCCCTCCATGAACCCGCCGATGCCGGTCACCTGCTGGGCGGGGACGACCGCGAGGAGCGCGAGGACCGGCAGCAGGTAGCAGCAGGCGGCGACGGACGCGGAACGTCCGAGGGCGGCGGGCACGTCGCGCTGCGGGTCGTGCATCTCCTCGCCGGCCGCGTTGGGGGCCTCGAAGCCGACATACGCGAAGAGCAGGATCGGTACGAGGGCGAGGAATCCGGCCGTGGTCGGGGTGAAGTGGGCGTCGGTGAGCCCGTGGAAGCCGTGTTCGAGCCCGTACAGCAGCGCGGTCAGGGTGAACCCCGCGAGGGTGAGGACCTTCACCGCGGCGCCGAGGGTGGTGATCCATTTGCCGCGGCGCAGGGACACGACGGCGGTGAGGATCGCGGTCCACACGAACAGCAGCTTGAACGTGTAGTCGGCGAAGGTGCCCGAGCCCAGGTGGAAGACGAAGCCGTCCCAGGTCTCGGCGGCGAGGAAGACCAGGGAGCCGCCCAGCCAGATCGGGTTGGTCACCCAGTACAGCAGGGTGGTGAGCGCGGCCGCGGAACGGCCGAGGGTGAGCTTGACCCAGACGTACGGGCCGCCCTCCTGCGGGAACGCGGCGCCGGTCTCGGCGAACAGCAGGGCGTAGGGGACGAGGAAGAAGAGGGCGAGGGCCGCTGTCCAGGTGGCGGCCTCGCCGCCGCCGGTGGCGATCTGCCCGACGGTGTCGAAGGAGATGACGGCGGCGATGCCCAGGGCGGTGATGTCGAGGCGCTTCAGGCTGCGCCGCAGCCCGGAGGTGGTGTGGGGAGTGCGCGAGTCGGTGGCGGAGAGAGGGGAGGACACGGGCAGTTCCTAGCGGGGAGAGGGGTACTGCGAGCAGGCGCGCGCGAGCGCGGTGACGGAGTGGCGTCCGTGTCGGGGAGGCCCGGCGGGGGAACCGGGCCTCCCGTGCGGGGTCAGGCGGGGCGGATCTCGCCGGTGGGACCGGTGCGCTCCAGGACACCGCGCAGCGCGGTGGCCACTTCCTTGGCCTCGGTCTCCGTCATGACGAGCGGCGGGGAGAGGACCAGGCTGTGGGCGGAGTCGCGGACGATCACGCCGGCCTCACGGCGGATGACGTCGTGGGGCATCCGGGCCGGGTCGAGGGGCAGGGGGGCGCGGGTGGCACGGTCCTGGACCAGTTCGACGGCCAGCATCATGCCGACGGAGCGGATCTCGCCGACGATCGGCAGATCGCCCAGCTGCGCCTTGAGTTCGTCGTGGAGGAAGGAGCCGAGGCTCGTGGCGCGGGCGAGCAGTCCTTCCCGCTCGATGATGTCGAGGTTGGCGAGGGCGACGGCGGTGGCGACGGGGTGGCCGTTGTAGGTGTAGCCCATGGGGAAGCCGTGGTCGCGCAGGAGCACCTCGGCGAGCCGGTCGCTCACCAGGAGCGCGCCGAGCGGGACGTAGCCGGAGGTGATGCCCTTGGCGGTGACGATGATGTCGGGGGTGACGTCGAAGTACTGGGCGGCGAACCACTCCCCGACCCGTCCGTAGGCGGTGACGACCTCGTCGAAGATGAGGAGGATGCCGTGCCGGTCGAGGACCTCGCGCACCCGCGGCCAGTAGTCGGCCGGCGGGACGAGCATGCCGCCGACGCCCATGATGGGCTCGCCGATCATCGCGGCGATGTTGTTCGGGCCGATCTCGGCGATGCGCTCCTCGAGTTCGCGGACGAGGAAGTCGGTGACCTGCTCGGGGGCGAGCGGCTCGTCGCCGTACAGCTCGCTGCGGTACGGCCACGGGGGCGTGAGGTGGGAGACATGCGGCATCATCGGGGCGAAGCCCTCGTGGTAGACGGGGAAGCCGGTGGCCGAGCCGCCGCCGTAGCCGATGCCGTGGTACGCCTTGCTGCGCGCGAGGATCCAGGTCCTGCTGCCCTCGCCGCGCCGGTGGTGGTAGTAGCGGGCCATCTTGATGGCGGCCTCGTTGCCCTCGGAGCCGCCGGAGGTGAAGTAGACGTGGTTGAGCGGTTCGGGGGCGATCTCGGCCAGGCGGGCGGCGAGCTTGATGGCCGGCTCGTTGGAGAACTCCCAGAAGCTGGTGAAGTACTCCAGCTTCTTCATCTGCTCGTGGGCGATGTCGGCCACCTCCTCGCGGCCGTGGCCGATCTGCGCGAGCCAGAGGCCGCCGGTGGCGTCGAGGTAGTCGCGGCCCTCGGTGTCGGTGAGCCGGCAGCCGGCACCGGAGGTCATGATCACGCGCTCGGTGGCGGTGCCCGGCAGGTAGGGGTGGATGATGTGCGCCCGGTCGAGGCCGATCAGGTCTGCGGTGTGCGAGCTGGTCATGGTGGTGGGTCCCTTTGCTGGGGTGAGGGTGTCGGGTCGGGTGCCGCGCCGGCGTCCTTCCGGTCGCCGGCGGGTCAGCCGTACGCGATCCAGGTGGTCTTCAGGCCGGTGTACTTGTCGAAGGAGTGCAGGGAGAGGTCACGGCCGTGGCCGGACTGCTTGAACCCGCCGAAGGGGGTGTACGGGCTGAGCGCGTCGACCGTGTTGACGGACACGGTCCCGGCGCGCAGGGCGTCGGCCACGCGGTGGGCGCGGCCGAGGTCCCGGGTCCACAGGGAGGCGGCGAGGCCGTAGGCCGAGTCGTTGGCGAGGTGGACCGCCTCGGCCTCGTCCCGGAAGGGGAGCACCGTGAGGACGGGTCCGAAGAGCTCCTCGCGGACGAGCGGGGCGTCGGGGCCGAGGCCGGTGACGACGGTGGGGTCGAGGTAGGCGCCGTCCCGGTCGGGCCGTGTGCCGCCGCAGACGACGGTGCCGCCCGATGAGCGCACGGCGTCGAGGACGCGTGCGGCCTGGGCCTCGTCGACGAGCGGTCCGAGCCGGGTCGCGGGGTCGAGGGGGTCGCCGGGCAGCCAACCGCGAGCGTGCTCGGCGACGCGGGCGGTGAACTCCTCGGCGACGGAGGCCTCGACGAGGAGGCGGGTGTTCGCGGAGCACACCTGCCCGGCGTTGTGGACGAAGCCCCAGGCCGCGCGCTCGGCCGCCGCGTCGAGGTCGGCGTCGGCGAAGACCACGTTGGGGCTCTTGCCGCCGGCCTCGGGCCAGACCTGCTTCATGTTGGACTCGGCGGAGTAGGCGAGGAAGCGCTTGGCCACGGCGGTGGAGCCGGTGAAGACGAGGGTGTCGACGTCCGGGTGGAGGCCGAGCGCCCGCCCGGTCGTCTCCCCCGGGCCGGGGACGACGTTCAGGACGCCGTCGGGCAGGCCGGCCTCCGCGGCGAGCTCCGCGAGGAGCAGGGCGGAGAGCGGGGACTGCTCGGCCGGCTTCAGTACGACGCTGTTGCCCGCGGCCAGGGCGGGGGCCAGCTTCCAGCTCGCGAGGTCGAGGGGGAAGTTCCAGGGCACGACCGCGCCGACGACGCCGAGCGGGGCGCGGCGGACGAGGGCGAGGTTGCCGGGCGGGGCGGGGGCGGCCTCGTCGTAGAGCTTGTCGACGGCCTCGGCGTACCAGGTGAAGACGCCGGCCGCGCCGGGGACGTCGGTGCCGTGGGACTCCGCGATGGGCTTGCCCATGTCGAGGGTGTCGCAGAGGGCGAGCTCCTCGCCGTGCTCCTCGATGAGCCGGGCGAGGGCGAGCAGGACCCGCCTGCGCTCCGCGGGTGCGGTGCGCGACCAGCGGCCGTCCTCGAAGGAGGTGCGGGCCGCGGCCACGGCCCGGACGACGTCCGCGGCGGAGCCGGCCGCGACCTGGGCGGTGGTCTTGCCGGTCGCGGGGTTCACGGTCGGGAGCCAGTGGTCTTCGGAGGGGTCGGTCCACGCTCCGTCGATGAAGAGGCGGGTGCGGGGGGTGAGGTCGGCGGCGCGCTGCCGCCAGTGGGCGTAGGTCTGCATGGTGTGGCCTTCGATCGCGTCGTGGGACGTCTGCGAGCCGGTGCCCGTTCGGGGGGGCGGGGGAGGTGCGGCCCGGGCGGTGCGCGGGGGCGGCGGGAGGGAGCGGAGCCCGGCGGGGATCGTCCGCACCGACTTCTTTGAGTTGGGATTCAAACAATTGGTGAAGCGGGCGTCAATGCTCTGGACAAGAACTTCTTGCACAACCTGATCCGGGCATCAGAGAATGGGCGTCATGAGGAAAGCAGGCAGACCACGCGACCAGACGGCACGACGGGAGGCCCTGGTCACCGCCGCGGGGCGGGCCATCGCGGAGCGCGGCCTCGAAGCCCTGCGCATCAAGGACATCGCGGAGGCCGCGGGCGTCTCCCAGGGCTCGGTCCTGTACTACTACCCCGAGCTCGACGACCTCGTCCTCGAGGTGCACCGGGGCGCCGTGGAGAGTTATCTGGCCACCCGACAGCAGGCCTACGACGAGGCACCCGCCGACGATCCGGCGGCGCGGCTGCGGGCCCTCCTGAACAGCGGTCTGCCGAGCATGACGGACGACCCGGTGCACGGGCTGCTGTACGAACTGCACCGGCGCGCCGGCCGCAGCCCCGGGCACGCCGAGCTGATGGCCTCGCTGTTCGCCCGGGAGGTCGCGCTCTACACCACCGCGCTCGCCGTGGGCGCCGCGACCGGCGGTTTCACGCTCGCCGCGGCCGCGCCGGACCTGGCGCACGGCCTGGTGGCCCTGGAGGACGGTTACGGACTGCACATCGTCAGCCGCAACGCCGCCCTGCGCCCCGACCGGGCCCGTGAGCTGATCCTCGCCCACGCGCGGGCGGTGACGGGCTGCCCCGACCTGTGAGGCCTCAGGCCCCGGCGGGCCCGCCCGCGATCTCCCGCAGCAGGTCCATGACCGCCCGGGCGCGGGCGGTCTGGGTCATGCTCCGCACCGAGGCGATCTTGACGTCGAGCGGCGGTCCGCCGTCCCGGAGCCGGAGCTCGGCGACCTCACCGCCGCCGTACGTCTGGCTGGTCGCCGGCCTCTGGTTGAGCACGGAGTAGCCGAGCCCGCGGGCCACCAGGGACCGCACGGTCTCGTAGCTGCCGGTGCGGTAGCGCACGTCGGGCGCGGTGCCCGTGGCCGCCACCAGGGAGCGGAAGTAGTCGCGGCTGTGCGGCAGGTCGAGCAGGACGAGCGGCTCCGTGGACAGCTCGGCGAGCGCCACGCTGTCCCGTCCCGCGAGCGGGTGGTCGGCCGCGACGATGACGTACGCCGGGGCCCGGGCGACCGTCTCGCCGTCCAGGTCCGGCTCGGCCGCGAGACCGAGGTCGTAGGTGAGCGCGAAGTCGACGCGTCCCGCCGTGAGGGCCTGGACGAGCTGGTCCGCCTCCGCCTCCACGACGTCGAGCTCGATGCCCGGATGGCGCCGGGTGCACTCGCTGAACAGGGCCGGCAGGTAGTGGGGTGCCAGGGTCACGAAGCAGCCGACGGTCACCGGCCCCGAGAGGGACTCGCCCCTTCCTCTGGCCTCCTCCGCGACCTCGCGGGCGCGGGCGAGGAGTTCTTCCGCCTGCTGCCGGAGCCGCTCCCCCGCGGGTGTGAGGGTCAGCCCCCGGCCGCGCCGGCGGATGAACAGCTGGACCCTGAGGTCCTGCTCCAGGTTGTGGACGGCCGTGGACACGGCGGACTGCGCGATGTGCAGCTCCGCCGCCGCCTCCGTCATCGAGCCGCGTTCGGCGGCGACGAGGAAGTAGCGGAGCTGGACGAGTGTGAAACCCACTGGTGACGTCATGCGTGGCCCTCGCGCCTGGTGGTCCTGTCGCCCCCGACCCTATGCGGCACGGGCCGGGATCCCCTCAGAGGGCGGCCAGACCGGTGAGGGCGGCGGGGCTGAGGAGCTCGCCGAGTTCCGTCTCGGTCAGCAGCCCCCGCTCGCGTACGAGGTCGAGGGCGGGCCTGCCGGTGTGATGGGCCTCGACCGCGAGCGCGCAGGCGGTCTCGTAGCCGAGCGCGGGACCGAGGGCGGTCACGAGCCCGGTGGAGGCGGCGACGGTCTCGGCGAGCCGTTCGCGGTTGGCGGTGATGCCCCGTACGCAGTGTGCGGTGAGGACGCCGACGCCCGCGGTGAGGTGGTCGAGGCCGGCGCTCAGGCTGCGGTGGATGACCGGCCCGAAGGCGTTGAGCTGGAGCTGCCCGCCCTCGGCCGCGAGGGTCACGGTCACGTCGTTGCCGATGACCTCGAAGGCGATCTGGTTGACCGCCTCCGGGATCACCGGGTTCACCTTGCCGGGCATGATGGACGAACCGGCCTGCCGTGCGGGCAGGTTGATCTCGCCGAGTCCGGCCTGCGGCCCCGAGGACAGCAGACGCAGGTCGTTGCAGATCTTGGACAGCTTCACGGCGACGCGCTTGAGCACCCCGGACAGGTGCACGAAGACGCCGACGTCCTGGGTGGCCTCCACGAGGTCGGGCGCGGACACGAGCGTCGGGATGCCGGTCAGCCGCCGGAGCTCCTCGATCGCCCGCTCCCGGTAGCCCGGGCGGGCGTTGAGACCGGTGCCGATCGCCGTACCGCCGAGTGCGAGCTCGTGCAGCAGCGGCCTGACCTCGGCGAGCCGCTGCTCGTCCTCGGCGAGGGTGGCGGCGTACGCCCCGAACTCCTGGCCCAGCGTCATGGGCACGGCGTCCTGGAGCTGGGTGCGGCCCATCTTCAGGACGTCGGCGAACTCGGCGGCCTTGTCCTCGAAGGCGCCGCGCAGGCCGGCCAGGGCGGCGAGCAGTTCGACGACGTGCGCGTCGAGGGCCAGTCTCAGGGCGGTCGGACAGACGTCGTTGGTGCTCTGGCCGAGGTTGACGTGGTCGAGCGGGTGCAGGACCGCGTACGCGCCGCGGGAGCGGCCGAGGAGCTCCAGGGCGCGGTTGGCGATCACCTCGTTGGCGTTCATGTTCGTCGACGTGCCCGCGCCGCCCTGGATCAGGTCGACCACGAACTGGTCGTGGAGCGCCCCGGCACGGATCTCGGCGCAGGCGTCCGCGATCGCCGAGGCGAGCGCCGGGTCCAGGGCGCCGACCTCGGCGTTGGCGCGGGCCGCGGCGGACTTGACCGCCGCGAGGGCGCCGATCAGGTGCGGGCGGGAGGCGAGGGTCTCCCCGGTGAGGGGGAAGTTGGCCAGCGCCCGGGCGGTGTGCGCCCCGTAGTAGGCGTCCGCCGGGACGTCGACGTCGCCGAGCATGTCGTGCTCGGTCCGGTACGCGCGGTCCGGGATGGGGTTCATCGGGGTCCTTCGCTCGGTCGGGTGTCGAGGGCTCGGTCCACGCCGGTCCACGCCAGCGCGATCGCCCCGTCGAGCAGGGCCCGCTCCGCCGTCCCGCCCACGCAGTACGCGGCGAACTCGTGCTGGTGGTTGGTGGCGGGCAGGGAGCCTATGCCGATGTAGGGGTGGATGGCCGGCACGACCTGGGAGACGTTGCCCATGTCGGTGGAGGCCCGGTTCATCCGGGCGGCCTGGCCGGGCGGGGCGAACTCCCGGCCCAGGGCGAGGGCGTTCGTACGGTAATGGCCGAGGGCGGTCTCGTCGGCGCGGAACTCCGCGTACGGCCTGCTCTCGGGCTCGATCCTGAGGTCGCAGCCCGTCGCGAGCGCACCGGCCTCGAAGGCGCGCAGGACGCGCGGTTCCAGTGCGGCGAGTTCGGCGAGCGTCTCGGCCCGTACGTACCACCGTCCGGTCGCCCGCTCCGGGACGGCGTTCGGGGCGTCCCCGGCGTGGGTCACCACGCCGTGCACGCGGGCCGAGGCGGGCAGGTGCTGGCGGAGCAGGCCGATCGCGACCTGGGCCACGGTGAAGGCGTCGGCCGCGTTGACCCCCGCCTCCGGGTAGGCCGCGGCGTGCGCGGACTTCCCGGTGTAGGAGATCCTGGAGTGGCTGACCGCGAAGGGGCGGGCCTCGGCGACGTCGACCGGCGCCGGATGCACCATCATCGCGAGGTCGACCCCGGCGAACGCGCCCCGTTCGAGCAGCTCGATCTTCCCGCCGCCGCCCTCCTCGGCCGGGGTGCCGTAGACCTCGACGGTGAGTCCCGCGTCGTCGGCGACGGCGGCGAGGCCGAGCGCCGCCCCGACGGAACTCGCCGCGATGAGGTTGTGCCCGCACGCGTGGCCGAGGCCGGGAAGCGCGTCGTACTCGGCGCACAGGGCGATCCGTACGGGCCCGCTGCCGAACCGGGCGTGGAAGGCGGTCTCCAGGCCCAGGTAGGACGGGGTGACGTCGAATCCGGCCCGGTCGAGGAGTTCGGGTACGGCGGCCGCGGCCCGGTGCTCCTCCCACGCGGTCTCCGGGTCGGCGTGCAGCCGCTCGGACAGGTCGACGAGCCCTTCGGCGCGGCGCTGGACCGCTCGCCGGGCCGCTTCCTTCATGTCGGCCGTCACAGGTCCCCCGGGACGCCGTACGAGGGGGCGGACGCGGGGTCGAGTCCGCGCCGCACGTAGTCGTCGCGCTGCGGCAGCCAGACGTCGAGGAGTGCGCCGAGCCGGTCGACGGGGTCGTCGGCCCAGTCCACCCGCAGATCGGTCACCCGCCAGCCGACGTCCGCGACGACCGCAAGGCCCGCGGAGTGCACCGGCCCCTCCTCGCCGCCGGCCGCGACGGCGGCCTTCAGGGCGGTGAGGAGTCGCTCTTCGAGTTCTCCGGTGGCGGCGGCGTAGGCGTCGACGAGCACGCCGGGGATGTGCGGGCCGGACAGCATGTTGCCGGCGGCCACCGCGCCGTCCGCGGTGGCCGAGGCGTACGTTCCCAGGGTGTGCGCACCGCTGAAGGCGAACCCGGGGCCGGTGCGGCCCAGTACGGTCAACTGCCGGTAGGCGATGGTCTTTTCACAGCCGGCGTCGCCGGTGACCTCGGCCAGGGCGCGTTCCGGGTCGGCGTGCCCGGCGAGGCCCGCGAGGAGGCTCGTGCCGAGCGTGGGGTCGGTGATGTTCTGCGAGGCAGCCGCGCCGACGCCGGGGCGCAGATGGGCGACCCGGGCGAAGACGGCCGGACTGGACGAGCTCGCCACGACGCCGAACCGGGCACCGTCACGTACGAGGAGGGAGAAGGTCATGCCGATTCCTCCTGCGGGATCACGGCGATCGCGTCGATCTCGCACAGCCACTCCGGCCGGGCGAGGGCGGAGACGACGAGACCGGTGGAAATGGGGTGCACGCCCTTGGTCCAGCGGCCGACCGTGCGGTACACGGGCTCGCGGTAGCGCGGGTCGATCAGGTAGATCGTCAGCTTGACCAGGTGCTCCATCCGGCTGCCCGCCTCTTCGAGCAGCATCTTGATGTTGGCCATGGCCCGCTCGGCCTGGGCCTCGGCGTCGCCGATGCCCACGGACTGGCTGGTGTCGAGGTCCTGTCCGATCTGGCCCCGGACGTACACGGTGTTCCCGGCGACGACGGCCTGGCAGAGGTCGTTGTCGAGGTTCTGCTCGGGATAGGTCGCGCGGGTGTTGAACGGGCGGATGCGGGTGTGTCCGCCGGCGACGATCGGGGGCTCGGGGTTCGTGGAGGGGTCGATCGGGGGCTCGGGGTTCGTGGAGGTGGCGATCGGGGGCTCGGGGTTCGTGGAGGTCATGATCGGCTCCTCAGTTCTTCCGGTCGGTGGGGTCGTACGCGAGATAGCCGCGCTGCCGTGCGATGTGGTCGCCGACATACCGGGCGTCGTGCCAGACGCCCCAGATGAAGCTCGATCCGCGGCGGGACAGCCAGGGCAGGCCCAGGAAGTAGACGCCGGGCTCGGAGGAGACCCCGCGCCGCTGGTCGGGCCGGCCGGCCTCGTCGAACGCGTCGACGTCCAGCCAGCCGTAGTCGCTCGCGAAGCCCGTCGCCCACACGATGGAGGTGATGCCGGCCCCGGCGAGGTCGAGCTCCAGGCGGGGAGCGGTCACGCACTCCGGGTCCGGTCCGAGGACGTGGGCCTCGGGCTCCTCGGGGAGGTCGAGGCCGTTGCGCTCGACGTACGCGTCGGCGGCCCGGAGGAAGTCCAGGTACTGGGCGTCGCCGAAGGCGATGTTCGCGGCGAGGTCCGGCGCGAAGCGCAGCACGCCGTCCTCGTGGGAGCTGGTCAGGCCGACGAGCTCGATGCCGGAGGCGGCCAGGTCCCGGAAGTCCACGGTGTGGCCGCCGCGCGCTCCGCTGACCGCGATGGTGACGTGCTCGGCTCCCTGGGGAGGGGTCTGCGCGTCCCAGATCCCGAGCACTCCGAGCCACCAGCAGAAGTCGCGTCCGCGGTACGCGCGGGGCGGACGGTCGTGCGGACCGACGGAGAGGAACACCCGGCGCCCGGACCGGCGCAGTTCGTCGGCGATCTGCACCCCGGAGGAACCGGCCCCGACGACGAGGACCGCGCCCTCGGGCAGCTGCCCCGGGTTGCGGTAGCCGCTGGAGTGGATCTGCGTGGGCACGGCGCCGTCCGGCACGACGGGCGGGATCACGGGCCGCTGGAACGCCCCGGTCGCGGCCACGACGAAGCGGGCGTCGATCGTGCCCTGCGGCGTCTCGACGCGGAAGCCGGGCCGGCCGGCGAGCCGGCGCACCGAGGTGACCTCGACACCGCTGCGGACGGGGGCACCGATCTTCTCGGCGTACGCGACGAAGTAGTCGGCGACCTGCTCCTTCGACGCGAAGGCGTCGGGGTCGAGGCCGTCGAACTCCAGGCCGGGGAAGCGGTCGTGCCACGCGGGCCCGTTCGCGACCAGGGAGTCCCAGCGCTCGGAGCGCCACCGCTCGGCGATCCGGTGCCGCTCCAGGACGAGGTGCGGGATGCCGTGGGCGCCCAGGTGCTCGCTCATCGCGACGCCCGCCTGGCCGGCCCCGACGACGACTACTTCGGTCTCTTCATGCGGCATGTCTGCCTCCGCTCTCGTGGACTGTGCAACCGCACGGCCCATCCTTCGAGCACCCCCGTGGAACTGTCCAACAGATGTTTCCGTTGGGAGTCATCTGATCTGGAGATGTACGCAGCTCGGACGCCTCTTGACCGCGGTGATCGCCGGGCATTAATTTGCAGCCTCGACCCATGACGACCGAGAGGAGGCGACCGGCGGATGAACACCAGCTCCGACCTGAGCCGCCTCGCCCACACCACGGTCTGGGTTCCGGGTCGCATCGCCCACGGCTGCTGACGACGCCGTTCCGCCGTGCCGCGTCCGCGGGCACGCCGACGACTTCCCCGGTCTCCCCGGTTTCCCTTCACCGCTTCCCGGCACGCCGCCGTCGCGTGCCGTTCCGCGCCCGCTTCTCTGCCGTGGCGCGTCTGAACACAGAAAGCTGCCCGACATTGGCGAACATGATGAATCGACCCATCGCGCACGGAATCGAGGGCCCGTCATGGTAGCGGCGCGCATCACCGTCAACGGAGAAGAAGCACCCATCGCACCCGCCGCGCCCCACACCACGGTGCTGGAGTTCCTGCGCGAGCGCGGCCTCACCGGCACCAAGGAGGGCTGCGCCGAGGGTGAGTGCGGCGCCTGTTCGGTCCTGGTGGCCCGCCCCGGGGTGAACAAGCCCACCGACTGGGTCGCGGTCAACGCCTGCCTGGTCCCGGTCGCGTCGCTGGACGGCCAGGAGATCGTCACCTCCGAGGGCCTCGCCACCGCCGGCGCCCCCGGCACGCCGCCCACCCTGCACCCCGTGCAGGAGGAGATGGCGGTCCGCGGCGGATCCCAGTGCGGTTACTGCACACCCGGGTTCGTGTGCAGCATGGCCGCCGAGTACTACCGGCCCGACCGCTGCGCCCACGCGGAGACGGACGGGGCGGCAGCCGACGCCGAGCACGGTCCGAACGGCTTCGATCTGCACGCGCTGAGCGGCAACCTGTGCCGCTGTACGGGCTACCGCCCCATCCGCGACGCCGCCTTCGCCGTGGGCGCGCCCACCGACGAGGACCCGCTCGCGCAGCGCCGCGAGCAGGCTCCGCCCGCACCGGTGGCCACCGAGTACGCCCGGGACGACAGCGTGTTCGTCCGGAAGGACACCCTGGCCGAGACGCTGCGGCTGCTGCGCGAGCGGCCCGACGCGGTGGTGGTCGCCGGTTCCACGGACTGGGGCGTGGAGGTGAACATCCGCTCCAGGAGGGCGGGTTGTGTGGTCGCCGTCGACCGCCTTCCCGAACTGCGGGAGCTGCGCGTCGAGTCCGAGGCCGTCGAGATCGGCGCGGCCCTGACCCTCACCGAGATCGAGCGCCGTCTCGACGGCGAAGTCCCGCTCCTCGCCGAGCTGTTCCCCCAGTTCGCCTCGCGGCTCATCCGCAACGGCGCGACCCTCGGCGGCAATCTGGGCACCGGCTCCCCCATCGGAGACAGCCCGCCCGCGCTGCTCGCGCTGGACGCGTCGGTGGTGCTCGCCGACGCCGACGGTGAGCGCGAGGTCCCGCTCTCCGCGTACTTCACCGGCTACCGGCAGAGCGTGCGCCGTCCCGGCGAGCTGATCCGCGCGGTGCGCGCCCCGCTCCCGCTGTCGCCGGTCGTGGCCTTCCACAAGATCGCCAAGCGGCGTTTCGACGACATCTCCAGCGTGGCGGTCGCGTTCGCGCTGGACGTCCAGGACGGGATCGTCCGCAAGGCGCGCATCGGCCTGGGCGGTGTCGCCGCCACCCCGATCCGCGCGCTCGCCACCGAGGCGGCCCTGGAGGGCAGGCCGTGGACGGCCGAGACCGTCGAGGCCGCGGCGCCGGTGCTGCGCGAGGAGGGCACCCCGATGAGCGACCACCGGGCCAGCGCGGCCTACCGCTCCGCGATGCTCGGCCAGAGCCTGCTGAAGCTGTACGCGCGAACCACCGAGGCGGTGTCGTCATGAGCCAGTTGTCCCAGCGTCCCGAGAAGTCCGTCGTCGGTCTCCCGCTGCCGCACGAGAGCGCCGCCGCGCACGTCACCGGCACCGCGCTCTACACCGACGACCTGGTCCACCGCACCAAGGACGTGCTGCACGCCTACCCGGTCCAGGTCATGAAGGCCCACGGCACCATCACGGCGCTGCGCACCGAACGGGCGCTCGCCGTGCCCGGTGTGGTGCGGGTCCTCACCGGTGCCGACGTGCCCGGCGTGAACGACGCCGGGATGAAGCACGACGAGCCGCTCTTCCCCGACGAGGTCATGTTCCACGGGCACGCGGTCGCCTGGGTGCTCGGCGAGACCCTTGAGGCCGCCCGGCTCGGCGCCGAGGCCGTCGAGGTGGAGCTCGACGAGAAGCCCTCCCTGGTCACGCTGCAGGAGGCGATCGCCGCCGACAGCTTCCACGGCGCCCGGCCGGTGATGGTGACGGGCGACGTCGACGCCGGCTTCGCCGACTCCGCGCACGTGTTCACCGGGGAGCTGCAGTTCTCCGACCAGGAGCACTTCTACCTGGAGACGCACGCGGCCCTCGCCCACATCGACGAGGCCGGGCAGGTCTTCGTCCAGAGCAGCACCCAGCACCCGTCCGAGACCCAGGAGATCGTCGCGCACGTCCTCGGCCTGCACAGTCACGAGGTGACCGTGCAGTGTCTGCGGATGGGCGGCGGCTTCGGCGGCAAGGAGATGCAGCCGCACGGCTTCGCGGCCGTCGCCGCGCTCGGCGCCCGCCTGACCGGCCGCCCGGTCCGGGTGCGGCTCAACCGGACCCAGGACCTGACCATGTCCGGCAAGCGGCACGGCTTCCACGCCGCGTGGCGGATCGGCTTCGACGCCGGGGGCCGCATCCAGGCCCTCGACGCCACCCTGACCGCGGACGGCGGCTGGAGCCTGGACCTGTCCGAGCCGGTGGTGGCCCGGGCGCTGTGCCACATCGACAACACGTACTGGCTCCCCCACGCCCGTATCACCGGTCGCATCGCCAGGACCAACAAGGTCTCCAACACCGCCTTCCGCGGCTTCGGCGGCCCCCAGGGCATGCTGGTGATCGAGGACATCATGGGCCGGTGCGCGCCGCTGCTCGGCCTCGATCCGGCGGAGCTGCGGGAGCGCAACTTCTACCGGAAGGGCCAGGCGACGCCGTACGGGCAGCCGGTCGTCCAGCCGGAGCGGATCTCCGCCGTCTGGGAACAGGTCAAGGAGAACGCGGACTTCGCCGACCGCCGGCGCGAGATCGCGGCGTTCAACGCCGCGCACCCGCACACCAAGCGGGCCCTCGCGCTGACCGGGCTCAAGTTCGGCATCTCCTTCAACCTCACCGCCTTCAACCAGGGCGGAGCGCTGGTGCTGATCTACAAGGACGGCTCCGTCCTGATCAACCACGGCGGCACCGAGATGGGCCAGGGCCTGCACACCAAGATGCTCCAGGTGGCCGCGACCACCCTCGGCATCCCGCTGCACAAGGTGCGGCTGGCCCCGACGCGTACGGACAAGGTGCCCAACACCTCGGCCACCGCCGCCAGCGCGGGAACGGACCTCAACGGCGCGGCGGTCAAGAACGCCTGCGAGCAGCTGCGCGAGCGGCTGCTCCAGGTGGCCGCGACCCAGCTCGGCACGAACGCCTCGGACGTACGCATCGTCGAGGGCGTCGCGCGCGGTCTCGGCAGCGACCGGGAGCTGGCCTGGGACGAGCTCGTCCGCACCGCGTACCTCCAGCGGGTGCAGCTGTCGGCGGCCGGTTTCTACCGGACGGAGGGGCTGCACTGGGACGCGAAGACGTTCCACGGCTCGCCGTTCAAGTACTTCGCCCACGGTGCCGCCGCGGCCGAGGTGGAGGTGGACGGCTTCACCGGCGCGTACCGCATCCGGCGGGTGGACATCGTGCACGACGTCGGCGACAGCCTCTCCCCGTTGATCGACATCGGTCAGGTCGAGGGCGGTTTCGTGCAGGGCGCGGGGTGGCTGACCCTGGAGGACCTCCGCTGGGACGCCGGCGACGGCCCGCACCGGGGCAGGCTCCTGACGCAGGCGGCGAGCACGTACAAGCTGCCGAGCTTCTCCGAGATGCCGGAGGAGTTCCACGTCACGCTGCTGCAGAACGCCGGCGAGGAGGGCGCGGTCTACGGCTCCAAGGCCGTGGGCGAGCCTCCGCTGATGCTGGCCTTCTCCGTACGGGAGGCGCTGCGGCAGGCCGCGGCCGCGTTCGGGCCGGGCGGGATCAGCGTGGAGCTGGCCTCGCCCGCGACGCCGGAGGCGGTGTACTGGGCGATCGAGGCGGCCCGCGACCGGGCCGGCAAGGGCGCGGAAGTGCTGAGCGGTGCCTGACATGACGTGGTTCGCCGCGGTCGCGCGGCTGCGGGCACGCCGGGAGTCCGGCGTGCTCGTGACCGTCGCGACCGTGCGCGGCCACGCCCCGCGCGACGCCGGCGCGAAGCTCGTGGTCGGGCGGACCGAGACCTGGGGCTCGATCGGCGGCGGGAACGTGGAGGCCGTCGCGATCGACCGGGCCCGGGAGATGATCGCCGGGGCCGAGGCGGAGCCGGAGCTGATGGACTTCGCCCTGAACGACAAGGTGACCAACCGGCACGGGGTGCAGTGCTGCGGCGGCACGGTGTCGGTGCTGCTCGAACCGCTGCCGGTGGTACGGGCGGTGGCGATCTTCGGCGTCGGGCACGTCGGACTCGAACTGGCGCGCATCCTGGCCCGTCAGGACCTCGACCTCCATCTGATCGACACCCGCTCCGACACCCTCGCGGAGGAGCGGCTCGGCGTGCTCGCGGACGCGGTGGCGCAGGTACGGGTGCACCACACGCCGCTGCTGCCCGAGGAGGTCCTGGAGGAGCTGCCGCCCGGCACCCATGTCCTGATCATGACCCATGACCACGCCGAGGACGCCGCGCTGTGCGACGCCGCCCTGCGCACGCCCCACCTCGGCTCCATCGGTCTGATCGGCTCGGCGGCGAAGTGGGCGCGGTTCCGCAAGCGCCTGTCCACCGAGGGCGGTCATGACGACGCCGCCATCGACCGGATCAAGACCCCGATCGGTCTCGCCGGCATCGGCGGCAAGGAACCGGCGACGATCGCGGTCAGCGTGGCGGCCGACCTGCTGCGCACCTTCGAGTCCGAGGGGAACTGACTCCCCTGTCGCTCGTCGACGGCGCCCGCACGTCCTTCGAGGGGGCGTGCGGGCGGCCGGGGAGCCGGCTACAGGCCGCCGGTGAACAGCAGCTTGTTCGGGGTGCTTCCGCTGACGTTGCTGAGCAGACCCTTCGTGGTGTTGTCGTCGATCCATTCGGCGACCTCGGCCGGGCTCGCGGCGGGGTGTTCGGCCTTGTACAGCGCAGCGACTCCGGCCACGTGCGGGGCGGCCATGGAGGTGCCGTTCTGGGCGATGGAACCGCCGCCGATCCGCGCCGAGACGATGTCCTGGCCGGGCGCGAAGAGTTCGACGCACGAGCCGTAGTTGGAGAAGGACGTCTCCTCGTCCCAGATGTTGGAGGCGGCGACGGTGACCACGCCGGCCGCCGACGCCGGCGAGACGTCGCAGGCGTCCTTCGACGAGTTCCCCGCCGCGATGACGGGGAGCACGCCCGCGTTGAAGAGGGCCGTGGCGGCGTTGTTCAGGGCGACCGACTTGTCCCCGCCCAGGGAGCCGTTCAGGACGGCCGGCTGCCGGGCGTTCCTGGCGACCCAGTCGAGTCCGGCGATCATGCCGGAGTACGCGCCGCGCCCGTCGCAGCCGAGGACCCGGACGCTCACCACGGCGGCCTTGCGGGCGACCCCGTACGTCTTCCCGGCGACCGTGCCGGCGACGTGCGTGCCGTGGCCGTTGCAGTCCTGGCCGTAGCGTCCGTCGCCCATGGCGTCGAAGCCGAAGGAGGCGCGGCCGCCGAACTCGTCGTGGTGGTAGTCGATGCCGGTGTCGAGGATGTACGCGGTCACCCCGGCGCCGCTGCCACGGGTGGTGAAGTCGTTGTCGAGCGGCAGGTTCCACTGGTTGATGCGGTCCAGGCCCCAGGAGGCGGCCGGGCCGCGGGTCGCCGCCGGCGCGGTCGGCTGGGGCGGCGCGAGCGTCACCGCGTCCTCCTCGACCGAGGTCACCCCCGGGGCCTTCCGGACCATCGCCAGCTGAAGCTCGGTCAGCGGGGCCGCGAAGCCGTTGATGGCCTTCTCGTAGACGAACGTGGGCTTGAGGCCGAGCTGCTCGGCGGCCTCGGCGGCGTCGACCGTCTTGTCGAGGGTGACGATGTACTTGCCGGGCACCGCGTTGGCGGCGGTGACGAGCGGTGCCGGGGTCGGCTCCGGACCGGCGGCGGCCCCTGACGCCGTCGCCGCCGGGGCGGTGACGGCGACGGCGGTGAGGGCGGCGCTCGCGAGAGCGAGTCGGGTACGTGCGTTCATGCCGGTGAGGGCACCATGCAGAAACGATCACGTCCTACGACATTCCGATCGATTCTGATCAATTCCAACGAATGCCGCAGAGATCACCGCAATGCGTATCCGCTAGGGTCACGAGCTCGCCGTACCCGACACACACAGGAGACCCCGCATGGCGATCCAGCGGATGGACAACGTCCTCATCGTCGTCGACGACCTCGACACCGTCCTGTCGTTCTTCGTCGAGCTCGGCATGGAGCTGGAAGGCCGCAGGCCCCTGGAGGGGCGGTGGGTCGACCGCGTCGTCGGCATCGACGGCTGCCGGGAGGACATCGCCGTGCTGCGCACCCCGGACGGCCACGGGAAGATCGAGCTGGCGAAGTTCCACGCGCCGCGGGCGATCAGCCCCGAACCGCGGGACGCGCCCGTGAACACGCTGGGCCTCCGGCGCGTCATGTTCGCCGTGGACGACATCGACGCGACCGTCACCCGTCTGCGCGCCTCCCACGGCGCCGAACTCGTCGGCGAGGTGGTGCGGTACGAGGACGTCTACCTGCTCTGCTACCTCCGCGGCCCCGAGGGCATCGTCGTGGGACTGGCCGAGGAACTCGGCTGACGGCCGCGCGGCCCAACAGCCGTCCCCCGTGCGGGGGCGAGCGAACGTTTCCGCTGTTCCCGCCCCCTGACGTGCGGGGTCATGATCGGCGCCCCCGCCGGAGCCACCAGAGGCCTCCGGCCGTCCCCGGAGGTGTCCTCTCGTGCTGCTCGTCATCCTCGTCGCCCTGGGCGCTCTGCTCGCCGGACTCGCCGCGAACCGGTACCTGAGGCCCAGGCTGCTCAGCGAGGACGACGACACCGGCATGGCCGTCAAGGATCTCGTCGGGCCCCTCCTGACGCTCACCGTCCTGCTCCTCGCGTTCGTCCTGGTCACGGCGAACGGCTCGTACGGCAAGGCCGAGGTCGCCTCTCGCGGCGAGGCCCGCGCCCTCGACCAGCTCGTGGAGACCGCCGAGTACGCCCCGGAGGCCCAGCGCTCCAGGATCCAGGCCGACGCCGTCTGCTACGCCCGGGCCGTCCGCGAGCAGGAGTGGCCGGCCATGGCCGACGGCGAGGGCTCCCCCGCCCCCAGCGTCTGGTCCACGGACTTCCGTACGACCTTCCGCACCCTGGAGGGCAAGCCGGCCTTCGGGATGCTGATCGCCGCCGACAACAAGCGCTCCGACGAGCGCGAGGAGCGCCTGACCCAGGCCACGGCCAGCATCCCCAGCGCCATCCTCTGGTTCCTGCTCGCCACCCTGACCATCACCGTGATGGGCCTCGGCATCTGCCTGCCCCGCAGGAACAACCGCGGCCAGGTGGTCACCCTTGTCGTGATCACCGCGCTGCTGACCACGACCCTGTGCATCATCCGGGACGTCGACCGGCCCTTCGGCGGCATCATCGACGTCGAGCCGACGGCGATCACCGAGGCCGAGCGGCAGGCCACCCGCGACTTCCTCGTCCACAGCAGGATCACCGAACTCCCCTGCAACGACCGGGGGAACCGGACCGCCTGAGCCGATGCCGACCGTGCGGGGAACCCTGGCGCCCCGCACCGGAGGTGTGTTTTGCTGCATCCATGAGCCTTCTCGTGACGCGCCGACACGTGGACTACGTGCGCGTCACGACCATGGCGTGTTCCCGCTGACACCGAGGCCTCGACCCGGCGTCCGGACACCGACGCACCCGCCCCACGACTCCTGGGCGCCCCTTTGACGGCCTCGTCCTGCCTTCACACCCCTTTCACCTCAGCAGGAGGAGACGCATGAGCGTCCATGACACCACCCGTACCCCCGAGGCCGCCCGCGAGGCCGTCGACGTCGATCCGGAGCTCTTCGCCGCGGAATGGGAGACGTGGCACCAGGGCAAGGACGCCCGGCTCGCCTCGGAGCACGGCTTCCTCGCGATCACCGGTCTGCACTGGCTCTCCCCCGAGCCGCAGACCTTCCCCGGCGCCCCGGGCACCTGGTCGACGGGGCCCGAAGGCGTCGTCGTCGAGCTCGACGAGGGCACCGAACTCGTCGTCGACGGCCACGTCGTCCGCGGGCGGCACCTGTTCGGCGTCATCCCGGAGCGCGGTGGCATCGACGCCGTGTGGGGCGACACCGTGATCGAGGTCGCCAAGCGCGGCGGCAACGACATCGTCCGCCCGCGGCACCCCGCCCACCCGCTGCGGGCCGACTTCAAGGGCACGCCCGCGTACGAGCCCGATCCGCGCTGGGTCGTCACGGGCCGGTACGAGACCTTCGCCGAGCCCCGGCCGACGACGGTCGGCGCCTCCGTCGAGGGACTGCTGCACGTGTACGACGCTCCCGGCCGGGTCGTCTTCCGGCTGGACGGACAGGAGTTGAGCCTGACCGCGTTCAACGGGCACGCGCCCGGCAGCCTCACGCTGCTGTTCACCGACGCGACCTCGGGCGTCACCACGTACGCGGCCAACCGGAATCTCACCGTGGAGGCCCCCGGGCCCGACGGCACGGTCGTGCTCGACTTCAACCGTGCGACCAATCTCCCCTGCGCCTACACCGACTTCGCGACCTGCCCGCTGCCGCCGGCCGAGAACCGGCTGCCCGTCGCGGTCGAGGCCGGAGAGCGGATCCCCCACGAGCGCGGCCCGGTCGACTGACGGAGGCCCGCGGACGGTGTCGCCGCGCAGTGTTGGGCCCACAAGGAGGGGGGGGGGGGAACCCCACGCGGGACCCCACCCCAGCCCCCGGCCCGGGCCCCCCCCCCCCCCCGAAGCCCCGGCCCGGTGGATATGGCACGAACCCGGGGGGCGCGGGGGGGGGGCCACCCCCGG
>NZ_JBSHDU010000017.1:97565-122263 GCF_053616475.1 Streptomyces sp. NPDC055815
CCCGGGGCGGCCGGGGGGGGGCGGGGCGGCTGCGGGCACCCCCCCGGCGCGGGGCCGGGTGGCGCGCGGGCGGCCCGGGGGGGGGGCCGCCGGGCGGGGTCCCCCCGCGGGGCGGGCGGCGGCCCAACCCCGTGGCGATCCCGTCCGCTTCCCGGCGGCGCGGCCCCGACTCGCCTAGCATCCCGGGCACACGGTCCCGCCGCCGGCGCGTTCCGTTTCTCGCGAGGACAGGTTCCCCATGGGTATTTCAAGCACCCTCAGCGTCGACGAAGCCCTGCCGCGGCTGCCCGAGCTGCACGTGGTCGACGTCCGCACCCCCGGAGAGTTCGCCTCCGGCCGGCTGCCGGGCGCCGTCAACGTTCCCCTGCCCCTCATCGACGACAGCCTCGCGGACCTGCGGCAGGCCGCGGAGACCGGGCCGCTGCTCCTCGTGTGCGCCTCCGGCACCCGCTCCGACAAGGGCGCCGCGGTCCTCGCCTCCCACGGGATCCCCGCCGCGAGCCTCGCCGGCGGCACCCGGGCCTGGGCCGAGGCCGGTCACGGTCTCGAGTACCCGCCCGGTCCCGTACGAGCCGTCTGGGGGATGGAGCGCCAGGTGCGCTTCACCGCCGGGGCCCTGGTGCTGCTCGGGCTCGTCCTCGGGCTGCTCGTGCATCCGGCGTTCCCGCTGCTGTCGGCGGCGATCGCGGGAGGCCTGGTGTTCTCGGCGGTCACCGACACCTGCGGCATGGCGGTCGTACTGGGCCGGCTGCCGTTCAATCGGCGGGGCTGACGGCCTCCGTGCCTCCAGGGCGGCGGACCCGGCCGAGCAGCGCCGTGAGCAGGACGGCCGTCAGGGTGCCGGCGACGACTCCGCTGCCCAGGATCGTCCGGGCCCAGCCGGGGAAGCCCGCGTACAGGTCCGGGCTGAGCAGCGGCAGAAGTCCCGCCGTGAGCGCGAGGGCCGCGGTCAGCGAGCCCGTGCCCGTACCGGACAGATCGGCACGGCGGAGCATCTCGACGCCCATGACGGCGATCACGGCGTAGACGACGAGGGCGGACCCGCCCACGACGGCCTCGGGTATGCCGGCCAGGGCCCGGGAGACGGGCGTGGCCAGGCCGAGGACGACCAGGAGCACTCCGGCACCCGCGGTCACGAAGCGGCTGCGGACGCCGGTGAGCCGGCCGATGCCGATGTTCTCGGCGCTGGTGACCATGAGGGAGGTGCCGAAGAGACCGCCGGCCAGGGACACCAGCGCGTCGGCGCGGGCGACGCGCGGAACGTCCCGCTCGGGAGCCGGAGTCCGGCCCACGGTCTCGCTGTTGAGCACGGTCTGCCCGGTGATCTCGGCCAGCGTGGTGAGGCTGAACACGAGGAGCGGAAGCGCGGCCACCAGGTCGAAGCGCGGTGCGCCGAAGGGCAGGAACACGGGCAGGGCGAAGCCGCTGCCGGCCGCGGGGCGGAACGAGCCGAGGCCGGTCACCACCGCGACGACCGTTCCCGCCGCCATCCCGAGGAGGACGGAGGTCTGTCGCCAGACGCCGCGCAGGAACACGTACGCGGCGACGGTCGCGGCCACCGTGAGGGCGGCGAGGAGGACCGCGCGCGGCTCCCCCGTGCCGTCGGGACCTGTCACGAGCCGGGCGGCGACCCGGATCATCGCGACCCCGATGAGCAGCACGGTCACGCCCATGACCAGCGGCGGGAAGAGCCGTACGACACGGGCGTACAGGGGAAGGACGGCGAGCAGCAGCGCGGCCGCCAGGAGGACCGCGCCGGTCGCGGTCGCCGGTCCGTGTTCCTGGGCGATCTGGAGGAACAGCGCGGTCGCGGCGCCGCCGGGCAGCATGACGAACGGCAGCCGGCCGCCGATCCGCCACACGCCGAGGGACTGGAGCAGGGCGCCCGCGCCGCAGAGCAGCAGGACGGTGCTGAGCAGGGAGGCCGTCGCTCCCGGTGTCATCTTCAGGCTGCCGGCGACGAGGAAGACGGTGGAGACCGGGGCGGCGATCATCGCGAGGACGTGCTGGGCGGCGAGGGGTGCCAGGCGCCGGTACGGGACGCGCGCGTCGACGTCCTCGACCGGGCGGGCGTCCGCGGTTCTGGCGGCGGGTGCGGTGGTCATGCCGTCGCCTCCAGCCACGGGATGTCGGCGGCGGAGTAGCGGTAGGCGCGGAAGACGGCGTTGGGCTGGGACGGGAAGAGGCTGCGGACCTCGCTCTCGCCGTAGCCGGCGAAGTACGGGACGACGTACTCCCAGCACAGGTAGCCGTCCTTGGTCACCTCGAAGAGCCGGCCCGACGGGGAGTCGGTGACGAGCGTGTTGCCGTTCGGGAGGCGCTGCGCGGAGCCCATGAAGGGCGCGAAGAAGAACTCGCGGGCCGGGTCGTGGTACTCCCACACGACCTCGCCGTCGGTCCGGTCGATCTCGACGACGCGGGAGTGGGGGACGTCGTGGCCGGGCCGGAAGACGCCGTTGTCGAAGACGAGCAGCCGGCCGTCGTCCAGTTCGGTGGGCGCGTGCTGCTGGCTGACGGTGCCGGGGTGGCTGCGCCAGAGGATCTCGCCGGTCTCGCGGCTGATGACGACGACGGCCGAGACGCTGCGCAGGCTGGCGAGGATGTTGCCGTCCCGCAGGGGTGTGACGCTGTTGATCAGGGGCCAGTGCTCGCGGGCGTAGGCCTCGTGCAGCGGGAAGGCGTCGCGGTCGAGGTGCTCGGCGGCGCGCCAGGACCACAGGAGTTCGCCGTCCGGGCTGACCTCCTTGATGGTGTCGGCCCACACGAGGCCGTCTTCGGCTTCGGAGCCGGGCACTCCGCCGCGTACCGCCGCCGCCTCGGCCCCGGCGAGGGGTTCCAGGGCGGTGTAGAGGATGCGGCCGTCGTCGAGGTGGTGGGCGTCGTGGTGCTGGAGGGGGTCGCGGTGCTCGCTCAGCACGGTTCCGTCGGCGGCGGCGCGGAGCATGACGCCGCCGCGGTACTTGTGCCACATCGGGAACAGGGCCTTCTCCCCCGGGAGGACGCCGTTGTAGGCGAGGGTTCCGTCGGCGAGCAGCCGGGCGTGGCGGCCGGGGCGGTACGGCAGGTTCCACTGGTGGACGGTGCGGCCGTGGAGGTCGATCAGATAGACCTCGCCGGTGCCGGTGAGGGGTGCGTAGAGGGTGTAGCCCTCGGACGCGGCCGTCTCGTCGAGGGCGATGAGGCCGGTGGGACGGCGGCGGCGTGAGTTCTGGTCGATCGGGGGCACGTCGGGGCTTCTTCAAACTTTCTTTGATGAGAACAACCGACTTTGACGGTAGAGGCGTTGTGTGACGGGCGTGTGTCGGGAGTACGAAACCGTTTCCGGGCTTCAAGGCCGGGCCGCGTAGGGTGCCGTCAGGCGCCACCGGGCGCCGGAGGGAAAGGACGGGACCATCCATGGAGGCCGCGAACACACCGCGGGTGGGCGCCGCCGTGCGCCGCCGGCGACGGGCACTCGACCTGACGCTCGCCGAGGTGGCGCGGAGCAGTGGACTGTCCTCCCCCTTCCTCAGCCAGATCGAGAACGACCGGGCGCGGCCCAGCATGCGCTCGCTCCAGCGGATCGCGGACGCCCTCGGGACCACGGCCGTCCAGCTGCTCGCGGCCTCCGACGAGACCCGTACGGTCGACGTGGTGCGCGCCGACGACGACAGCGGGCTCGACCGGGAGGCGCGCGTCCGTCCGGTGGTGCGCGGCCGGCATCAGCTGCACGCGCTCGAGTTCGTCGGCGCGCACGAGGCGGACCGCGAGTTCCGGCACCGGAACGACGAGCTGCTGTACGTGGCGGACGGCGCGGTGGAGGTGGAGGCCGACGGACGCCTCCACCGTCTGGGCCGCGGGGACACGCTGCTGCTGTCCGGCGGCGTCCGCCACCGCTGGCGCACCACGGAACCGGGCTCCCGGATCCTGGCGGTCGCGATCGGGGACCACGTGGAGGTACTGGAGTCATGACCTGGACGGCACCACCGGTCGCCCGCACCGAACAGCTCGGCGACCTGGGCTCCGTGACCGAGCGTCAGATGCTGGAGGGATGGCTCGCCTGGCACCGCGAGACCCTGCTCGCCAAGTGCGCCGGGCTCGACGGGGACCGGTTGGCGCGCGCGACCGTGGAGCCATCGGACCTCACGCTCCTCGGCCTGGTCCGGCACATGGCGGAGGTGGAGCGGTGGTGGTTCCGGCGCGGCTTCGCGGGTGAGGACCTCGGGGACGTCTTCACCGGTCCGGCGGACGGCAACGAGGGGCTCGACGGGGTGCGCGCGGCCGACGCCGAGCGGGACTTCGGGCGGTACCGGGCCGAGGTCGAGGCCTGCGACGCGGCGGCGGCCGGCCACGACCTCGACGAGACCTTCCTGTCCTCGCGCGGGGTCTCCCTCAGCCTGCGCTGGGTCTACCTGCTGATGATCCAGGAGTACGCCCGCCACAACGGTCACGCCGACTTCCTGCGGGAGCGGACGGACGGGGTGACGGGGGACGGGTGACGTCCGGTACGGCGCCGGGCGTGCCGTACGTCCGGTACGGCGCCGGGAGTGCCGTACCGGACGGGCCGGCGGGTCGGCCTCAGGCCTCGCGGGCGCCCTCGTACATGGCCTCGACGACGTCCGCGTACTCGCGCTCCACGACGGGTCGTTTCACCTTGAGGCTCGGCGTGAGCTCGCCGTGTTCGACGTCCAGGTCGCGCGGCAGGAGCGAGAACTTCTTGATCGTCTGCCAGCGCTGGAGGTCGCCGTTGACGCGCTGGACGAAGCCGTCGACCAGCGCCCGCACCTCCGGCGAGGAGACGAGCTCGGCGTAGGTGCGGCCCCCGAGGCCGTTCGAGGCCGCCCACGGCATGATCGCGGTCTCGTCGAGCGCGATGAGGGCGGTGCAGTAGTTGCGGCCGCTGCCGATGACCAGGATGTTGCTGACGAACGGACAGACGGCCTTGAACCGGCCCTCGATCTCGGTGGGCGCCACGTACTTGCCGCCCGAGGTCTTGAACAGGTCCTTCTTGCGGTCCGTGATCCGGACGAAGCCCTCCTTGTCGACCTCGCCGATGTCCCCGGTACGGAACCAGCCGTCGCTCTCCAGGACTTCGGCGGTCTTCTCGGGAAGGTTGTGGTAGCCGCGCATGATGCCGGGCCCCCGCAGGAGGATCTCCCCGTCCTCGGCGATGCGGACCTCGGTGCCCGGCAGGGGCCTGCCGACCGTGCCCACCCGGAAGTCGTCGACCGGGTTGACCGTGCAGCCGGCGCTGGTCTCCGTCAGACCGTAGCCCTCCAGGACGGGCACGCCCGCGCCGGCGAAGAAGTAGCCGATGTCGGGGGCGAGCGCGGCGCTTCCCGAGGCGCTGCCGCGGAGCTCTCCGCCGAACGCCGCCCGTATCTTGCCGTAGACCAGCCTGTCGGCGAGGGCGTGCTGGGCGCCGAGCCACAGGGGCACCTTGCGGCTGCCCGTCGCCACCCTGCTCTCCTGGGCGGTCCTGGCGTGGTCGCGGGCCACCTTCGCCGCCCACCGGAAGATCCTGTACTTCGCGCCGCCCTCGGCCCTCGCCTTCGCGGCGATGCCGTTGTAGACCTTCTCGAAGACCCTCGGCGCCGAGGCCATCACGGTGGGCCGGACCACGGGCAGGTTGGTGACGATGCGGTCGATCCGCCCGTCCACCGCCATCACGTGCCCGGTCTGCACCTGCCCGGAGATCAGGGCCTTGCCGAAGACGTGGGACAGCGGCAGCCAGAGGAACTGCACGTCGTCGGGTTCGAGAAGCCCGCTGACCTCCTGCGCGGCGCCCTGGTAGGACCAGCAGTCGTGCACCAGGCGCACGCCCTTGGGACGGCCGGTGGTCCCGGAGGTGTAGATCAGGGTGGCGAGCTGTTCCCGCTCGATGGCCCCCACGGTCGTGTCGATCGCGTCCGGGTGCTCCTGGAGGTACGCCGTGCCGCGCTCTTCGAGTTCGGCGATGGAGAGGACCTCCAGGCCCTTGACCTGGGGGAGGTCCGCCTCCGCGTCGAAGAGGATCGCGTGGCCGAGCCCGGGCAGGCGGTCCGCGTGCTCGACGACCTTGGCCAGTTGGACGGCGTCCTCGACGAAGATCGCCCGGCTGTCGGAGTCGGCGAGGATGTATGCCGTCTCCTCGGCGTTGGTGCTCGGGTAGACGGCCGTGGCGGCGGCGCCCGCGCACATCACCCCGAGGTCGGCGAAGATCCACTCCACCCGGGTCGAGGAGGAGATGGCCACGCGCTCCTCGGTCCGCAGGCCGAGGGCGAGCAGCCCGGCGGCGATCGCCCGCACCCGCTCGGCCGTCTGGGCCCAGGTCAGCGAGCGCCACTCCTCGGCGCCCTGGGCGGCCGGCACGGGGTAGCGGTAGGCCTCCCGGTCGGGGGTGGCCTCGACCCGCGAGAGGAAGAGGTGCGCCACCGAACGCGGCCGGTTTTCGAGCAGGTGTTGCGCGGAACTCATGGCGACCTCCGGGCCCAGTGCGCCGGTCGACAGGGGTGACCAGCAGGTAACTTGCGCGCAGGAGGCGAGGTTAAGGGGGAAACCGGTCGCCGCGTAAGGGGTCGTCAGCTTCCGTCCGCCTCAAGGCCGTCGCCGCGTATGGCGTCGTCAGCTTCCGTCCGCCTCAAGGCCGTCGCCGCGTATGGCGTCGTCAGCTTCCGTCCGTCTCAAGGCCGTCGCCGCGTAAGGGGTCGTCAGCTTCCGTCCGTCTCCAGGCCGTCGCCGCGTATGGCGTCGTCAGCTTCCGTCCGTCTCCAGGCCGTCGCCGCGTATGGCGTCGTCAGCCCCCGTCCGTCTCCAGGCCGTCGCCATGCAAGGGCCGTCAGCCCCCGTCCGTCTCCCCGCGCGCCGCGATCAGCGGGCCGAGGAGTCGTGTGCCCGCGCCCACCCGGCCGCCGGGGCCCGGGAGTTGGGTGGTGTCGGCGACCGTGAGCGGCTCCCGGCAGGCCTCGCAGGCCACGACCGGGGTGCCGACGTGCCCGCACGCGTCGTGGCGGATCCGGGCGGGCGGACCGGCGGGGCCCGCGTACCACTTGTCGCCCCACGCCATCAGCGCGAGCAGGACGGGGTAGAGCTCCCGGCCCTTCTCCGTGGCCACGTACTCCTCGCGCGGCGGACTGTCCTGGTACCGCTCGCGCACGAGGACGCCCTCCTCGACGAGCCGGGCGAGGCGCGCGGCGAGGACCTTGCGGGAGAGGCCGAGGTCCTCCACCAGCTCGTCGAAGCGGCGGATGCCGACGAGGACGTCCCGCATGATCAGGGCCGTCCAGGCGTCGCCGAACAGGTCGGTCGCGCGGGCGATGGAGCACGCGACGTCGGAGAGCGGGGTTCGGGTCACGGCCCCATCGTATCCATGTCGGGTTCCCTCGGGGAACTGGGTGGTGCTAGGTTTACTGAGGGAACTCACCCGATCGTCGAGGGAGCCGCCATGCCCGTCGCCCCGCTCATCGCACTCGACACGGCCGGGCCCTCGGCCGTCGACGGCCGCCACATCCGGGCCCTGACCTTCCAGTCCGTACGCCTCGCCTACCTGCGGCGCGTGCTCGCGGAGCTGAGCCTCCCGGCGGACGGCGGCCGGGCGCTCGTCGTCGGCAGCGGACGGGGCCTGGCCGCCCGCGGCCTCGCACGGCTCGGATTCGAGGTCGTCGCCGTCGACCCCTCCCCCGCCGCGACGGCCCTCGCGGTGGCGGCGGACGGCGGCCTCGGCCTCACCTATCTGACCTCGCCCGCGGAGGAACTCGCCCTGCCCGACGCCTCGTTCGACCTCGTGTACTGCGCCGACACCCTGGAGATCACCGAACGGCCGGACGCGGTCCTCGCGGAGGCCGCGCGCGTCCTGCGCTCCGGCGGAGCCTTCGTGTACGACACGGTGAACCGCACTCCCCTGTCCCGGCTCATCTACCTCGGCGCCTTCCAGACGTTCCCCGGCACCCGGATCATGCCGCGGGGCCGCTACGCCACGCACCGGCTGCGCCGCCCGGCGGAGCTCGCCGAGGCCCTCGACAGGGCCGGGCTCTCCGCCCGGGACGTCTCGTCGTTCAAGCCCCGTGACGTACGGAGGCTGGTGCGGGCGACGCGCGGGCGCAGGCGCGGCACACTGACCGACGAGCAGCTGCCGGCCCTGGTCGACATGGTGATCGAGGCGAACGGCAGCCCGCTGGTGACGTACCTGGGGTACGCCGTCCACCGGACCTGAGCCGCTCCCCGCCTCTTCTCGTCGCGCCCGCGAGGGCCGGTGGGCCGGTGGAACCACGTGGCAGCGGGCGGAGGCATGCGGATACGGTCCTTGCCGTGGCGCGTCGAATCATGCACGCGTCACATCAGGGAGGGAATTCATGCGTACACCCCTGTTCCGGCGTGTGGCCGCCTCGGCCGCCTCGCTGGGACTCACTTCGCTCGGCCTGCTCGGCGCGGGCGCCGCGCCCGCACAGGCGGCGGTGAGCGACTGCCCCACGGGGTACTTCTGTGCGTGGGCGAACACCGACAGCACGGGCTCGATGTTCAAGACGCAGTCGAGCAAGGCGACACTGGGCACGTGGGACAACAAGTTCCGCCTGATCATCAACCGCACGCCGGGTTTCGCCTGCACCTTCAACGAGCCGAACTACGTGGACGGTGCCGGGCGGTACGGGAACGACGGCTATACCACCAGCATCGCCAGCAGGTCCGTCAGTTCGGTGAAGATCGTCCGCACGATCCGGGAGTGCGAGGGGCCCGCGTACCCCTACTGGCTCGCGGAGACCTCGCCCAGGGCCGCAGGCTTCGGCGACATGAACGGCGACCGGAGGGCGGACGTCCTCGTCCGTGACCTGGTCGGACGCCTGTGGTTCCTGCCCGGTGACGGCAACGGCCGTCTGGTCGGCACGGGCGGCTGGAACGCCTTCAACGCCATGGTCCGGCACGGCGACTTCAGCCGGGACAACCGCGAGGACGTGATCGTCCGCGAGGCGTCCACCGGCAGACTGTGGCTCTACCCCGGCACCGGGACCGGCGGCCTCGGCACGCGCAAGCTGATCGGCGCCGGCGGATGGAACGGCATGAGCCGGATCGCCGCGTTCGGCGACATGACCGGCGACGCGCGGGCCGACCTGCTCGCGGTGGAGAAGTCCACCGGCAGGCTGTGGCTGTACCCGGGCACCTCCACGGGCACCCTGGGCGCACGCAAGCTGCTCGGCAGCGGCGGCTGGAACGGCATGAACGCCCTGGCGGGCGTCGGTGACATGAACGGCGACGGCCGGGCCGACCTCTACGCCCGCGAGGCGTCGACCGGCAAGCTCTGGCTCTACCCGGGCAGGGCCGGCGCGCTCGGTTCGCGTGTGCTCGTCGGCAGCGGCGGCTGGAACGGCATGCCGGCGATCATCGCCAACGGTGACTGGTCGGGCGACGGCCGACCGGACCTCGTCGCGACCAACGCCGCCGACGGCATGCTGTACCGGTACCCGGGTACGGGCAGCGGCGGCCTCGGAGCCGGCGACTGGCTCGGCGGCGGCGACTGGCGGGACCTGAACGGCGCCTTCTGATCGAAAGGGCCTTCGCCTCACGGCGGGGGCCCTTTCACGCACCCGGCACAGACCCTAGGGCCGGGGCACCCAGGACCCCGGGCCCCGGTCGTTCAGCAGGGCGCAGACGAACTGCTCCTCGACCGCGCGCAGTCGGGTCAGCAGGGCCGGGTTCGTCGTGACCTGGCTGGTGACGGAGACCGTGACCGTGCGTCGGCCGTCCCGCGTCGACGCGGCGAACTGCGTGTAGCCGGGGGTGTTTCCGGTGTGGCCGAGGACCGTGCCGCAGCGGGTGGTGTAGCGGAAGAGCCCCAGGCCGGCCGCGTTGGCGCCGGGTCCCGCCGGTTCGGAGGCGCCACCGGGGAGGAAGTCCTGCTGAGCCTGGCGGGTCATGGGGGTGAGCAGCTCCGGTCCGGCGTAGCCGCCGATGAAGCCGCTCAGGTCGGCGGGGGTGGAGACGATGCCGCCGGAGGCCCAGGCGCCGGAGGCGCTGACCGCCTCGCTCACGTCCTCGGGCGGCTCGCCGGGGGCGGTGAAGTAGCCGTGCAGGAAGGGGCGGGGCAGCCGGTAGTCCTGGGGGAGGCTGGTCTCGTTGAGGTCGAGCGGGCGGTACACGAGGTGCTTCAGGAGCGATTCGTACGGGCGTCCGGTGGCCTGTTCGGCCATGAGGGCGACGGCGATGTTGTCCGAGTTGGAGTAGGCGTAGCGGCTGCCCGCCGGGAAGAGGAGCGGCTGGTCGGCCACGAAGTCGAGGAGGCGGCGGGAGTCGAAGTGGTGCCGGGGGTCGGCGCGGACTATGTCCTGGAAGGCCTTGCTCTTGCTGAAGTCGGGGAGTCCGCTGGTGTGCTGGAGGAGCTGGCGCAGGGTCACCGCGTGCCAGTCGGCGGGCAGGTGGGGCAGGCGGTAGCCGATGGTGTCGTCCAGGTCCAGGGCCTGCCGGTCCACGAGGCTCAGGGCGACGGCGCCGCTGAAGGCCTTGGCCACGCTGGCGATGCGCATGTGGTCGTCGGGCCGGGGCGGGCGTCCCGTGCCCACCTCGGCCGTGCCGGCCCGGTAGACCTGCCGTTCGCCGTCCCGGGTGAGGACGACGATCGCGCCGGGCGGGCCGCCCGGTGCCGCGACCAGGTCGGCGAGGGCCTTCCGCAGCGCCGGGTCGCCGTGCCCTCCGTCGTACGGGGCGGCCGTGACCGGTGCCGTCGCGGCGCCGGCCAGGACGGCGGCCGCCACGACCGCCCCCGCGGCCGCCGTACGGAATCGGTGCCCGGGGCGGGGGCCGGTGCGGCCACGGGCGGAGCTCGTGGAATTCCGCCCGGCGTACGCGGCGGGGACACGTCGGGGCATGCGCTACCTCCTCGGTTGCGGGACCGGGTACGGCGGACGGTGGTCGCGGGCGGCCCGGATCCGGCCGCAGGGGGCCGGCCGTGCGGGCCCTCGTCGGCCACCAGGCCGTCCTGTCCCAGGATCCGGCCACCTTCTCGCGGTACGGGCTCCGCCGCGCGCCGCCTGCGCCATCCGGCCCACACGCACGCGCGTGGTGGACGGCCCGGGCGGCGCCCCGTCAGCCGGTGGGTGCGGCCTCGCCGGACCGGGTCCGGTAGCCGAGGGTCACCAGGACGGTGGCGACCAGGACGACCGCGCCCACCGTGCGCAGCGCCGGGCTCATCGCGTCGGCGAAGGAGCCCGCGCGGGCGTCGGCCTCGTGGACGGCGAGTACGGTGCCGGTGACGGCCACGCCGAGGGCGGCGCCCATCTCCCGGGCCGAGGTGCCGAGGCCGGAGCCGAGACCGGCCTGGTGCGCGGGGAGGGCGGAGACGACGCCGACGGTCAGGGTGGGCATGCACAGGCCGGTGCCCGCAGAGATGACGAGGAGCCAGCAGGCGTACAGCGCGTACGGCGTGGCCGCGCCGGCGGTGGAGGCCCCCAGGAGGCCGGCGCCGATCAGGGCGAGGCCGGTGGTGATGGCGGGGCGCGGTCCCGAGGCGGCCTGCCAGCGGGTCGCGATCTTGGGGAAGACGGCCATGCCGATGGTGAGCGGGACGATGGCGAGCCCGGTGACGGCGGGGCCGTACCCCTTGACGTACTGGAGGTACTGCGAGTTGGCGTAGAAGAGCGAGAACAGGCCGAAGAAGCCGGTGGCCGTGCCGAGGACGGCGGCGCGCAGCTGCCGGGAGCGGAAGACCCGCGGGTCGAACAGGGCGGTCCGCGAGCGGAGCGCGTACCGGGTGAACAGGGCGGTCAGGGCCGCGCCCACGGCGAAGAAGACGAGGATGCGGGGTGAGGTCCAGCCGTACGTCGGGCCTTCGATGATGCCCGCCAGGAGGGCGACCAGGGCCGCGACGAGCAGTACCGTGCCGCGGGGGTCGGGGTGTCCGTGCGGGGAGCGCTCGGTGCGCGGTACGGCGACCGCGACGGTCAGGGCGAGCAGGGCGCCCAGGGGGACCATCACCCAGAACAGGGCCCGCCAGGTGAGGAACTGGCCGGCCGCTCCCCCGCCGACGTTCCCCGCGAGGCCGCCCAGGCCGACGGCGAGGGTCCAGGAGGCGAGGGCACGGGCCCGGCCTTCCGGTCCGGCGAGCTGCACGAGGATCGACATGGTCGCGGGCATGATGCAGGCCGCTCCGGCGCCGGACACCCCGCGGCCCGCGATCAGCAGCGCGGGCGAGGCGGCGAGGGCGCTGAGCGCGGCCCCGGCGACGAACAGCGCGAGTCCGGCGAGCAGGACGCCCTTGCGGCCCCGGCGGTCGCCCAGGGCTCCGGCCGGGATGAGGAGTCCGGCGAAGACGATGACGTACGCGTCCACCGTCCACAGCAGCTCGGTGGAGGACGGACGCAGGGCCGAGGCGGCGAGTTGGGGGATGAGGAGGTTGATGGCGGCGACCATGCTCTGGGCGACGAGGACGCAGGCGCACAGGGCGAGCAGGGTCGACCGCCTCAGCGGGCTCGGCGCGGGGTCGGCCGGGGCGGCGGGCGGCGGTGAGAGGGCAGGCGAGGACATGGCTCCTCCGGGGAGCGTCGTGGTGAGGGGATGTGCGCCCACCGTAGGCTCGGCCCGTGGATTACTTCCAGTGCATCTTTCGCAAGGGATGAGTGCGTATGACGCAATCGGCGGACCCGACCGGTCTCGACCTCAATCTTCTCGTCGCCCTCGACGTCCTTCTCGAGGAGCAGAGCGTGCGCGGGGCGGCCCGGCGGCTGCATCTCTCCGAGCCCGCCACCAGCCGTACCCTGGGCCGGATCCGGAAGGCGCTCGGCGATCCGATCCTGGTGCGCGCGGGGCGCGCGATGGTGCCGACGCCGTACGCGCTGTCCGTACGGGCCGAGGTCGGCGCGGTCGTGGAGCGGGCACGGGCGCTGTTCGCCGCCTCGGGCCCCACCGATCTCCGCACCGTCGCACGGACGTTCACGGTGCTCGGCCAGGACTCCCATCCCGCGCTGCTCGGCCCCGCGCTGCTCGCACGTGCCGGGCGGGAGGCCCCGCAGGTGCGGCTGCGGTTCCTCAGCGAGAGTCACATCGACGCGCCGACGCTGCGGGAGGGGGTCGCCGACCTGGAGATCGGCGTCATCGACACCGTCCATCCCGAGGTGCACACCGAGCACGTCCTGGACGACCGCATGATCGCGGTCGTCCGGGCGGGGCATCCGCTCCTCCACGGGCGCCTGACGCGGCGGAGGTTCGCGGAGGCGGACCATCTGGTGGTCTCGCGCCGGGGGCGGCTGCACGGCCCGATCGACACCGCTCTGGCGGAGCACGGGCTGCGGCGGCGGGTGGTCGCGAGCGTCGGCACGTACCCGGCGTCGCTGTTCGTGCTGCGCGACACCGACCTCGTCGGCCTGATCAGCGCGCGGAGCCGCTCCTTGGCCGAGTCCCTCGGCCTGGTCACCTTCGAGGTCCCGCTCGACCTGCCGCCGCTGCCGGTCGGTCTCGCCTGGCATCCGCGGCACGACGCGGACCCGGCGCACGCCTGGCTGCGCGGGTGCGTGCGGGACCTGCTCGTCGACCGGGACGACTGAGCCCGGGCACCCCCCTTCGCCGGGGGTGCCCGGGGCGTGGGTCAGGCCGCGCGGTCGGCGGCGAGCTGGGCGGCCAGGGCCGGGACGCCGAGGGCCTGCTCCTCGGCCGGTGTGGCCTGGTGGAGCTTGTTGGTCAGCTGGTACGGGTCGTCGACCAGGTCGTAGTACTCGCGGAACTGCACCTGGCCGGTGCCGGAGACCGTGCCGTTCACGTCGGTCGTCAGGTCGTAGTACTCGGTGTACTGCTTGTCCTTCGCGACGTACGAGGACCAGGTCGGCGCCCCGCCGGTGCCGGTGCCCTGCTTCCACCACTCCACGAGGAGGTGGTCGCGGCTGTAGCCGGAGAGCAGGGAGCGGCCGTCCTGCGAGGCGCTCGGGGTGATGCCGGCGGCGTCGAGGATGGTGGGCGCGATGTCGATGTTCGCGACGATGCGGTTGTCCTGGGTTCCGGCGCCGAGCCCGCCGGCCGGCCAGGAGAGGTAGAACGGCACCTCGTGCGCCGGGCGGTAGGGCACCGACTTCGCGGTCCAGCCGTGGTCGCCCCAGCTGAAGCCGTTGTCGCCGATGTAGATGACGAGGGTGTTGTCGAGCTGGCCCAGGGCCTGGAGCTTGTCCTTGAAGGCCTGCACGGCGTCGTCGACGGAGAGCAGGGTGCGCAGCTGCTCGGCGCGGATGGTCCGGCCGTCGGCGAGGGTGCCGGTGGCGTTGCGGATGTAGGCCGGCTTGTCGCTGCGGTCGTTCTCGGGGACGGAGGGGCGGCCGTTCCAGTCGGGGACGGCGGTGCCGGCGTACTTGGCCTCGGGGGTGCGGGGGCCGTGGGACGCGTAGGGCGTGACGTAGGCGAACCAGGGCCGGGTGTCGGTGGCGGCCTTGTCGAGGAACTTCAGCGTGCGGTTCTTGACGATGGTGGTGGTGTAGCCGTTGATCGTCTGGACGGTGCCGTCGACGTTCCACTGGGCGTCGACGTAGCCGGGCTGGAGGAGGGCGAACTCCTCGAAGTGCGGCGGGTTCTCCGCCAGGGTCCAGGAGTTGAGGTACTTGCCGAACAGGCCGGTGCGGTAGCCCGCCTGCTTGAGGTACTTCTGCACGGTGGTGCTCTGGTCGAGCGCGTACGAGGCCTTGTTGTTGCGTACGCCGTGGTGGTGGGCGTGGCGGCCGGAGAACACGCTGGAGCGCGAGGGGGCGCACAGCGGGGTGGTGACATGGCCGTTGGTGAACTTCACGCCCTGGTCGGCGAGCCAGGCGACGGTCTTGGGCAGGGCCCATTCGGTGTGCTTGGGCTGGTCGTCGGTGACGATCAGCAGGATGTTCGGCCGGGTGGCGGCAGCGGCGGGGCCGGCCGCGGCGACCTGTGCGATGCCGGGTACGGCGGTCGCGGCCGCGACGGCGGCGGCGCCGCCGAGGAAGCCTCTCCGGCTGACCTGCGGTCGTCGGTTCTCGCTCATGGTGTCCATTCCTCCGGGTACGTGGGCGCAGGGGGGCGCCACGGGCGGACGGGCGTGCGGTGCCGCCGGCCGTGGTGCGGAAGGGGAAGAGACGGGAGTCAGGCGGGGGCGCCAGGTGGGGATCCCGTGGGGGGAAGGGGGCGCGATCAGCGCGCCGGGGCGACCGTACACAGGGCGCTCGCCGTGTGTCCCTGGTCGACGTGGCGGCGCGCAGTGAGGATTCCTGCTGCCATGCTCACGACAGTAGGGGGAAGAGGGCCGCCGTTCCATGTACGGCGGATGAAATGGGGGACGCCGTGCCGGGGCGTCCCAGCCGGTGGACGGCAGTGGCCAGGCCCCGCGCATCGACAGTCTCCCGGGGACGGCCGACGGGCGGGAGGCCTGCACCGGTGCCAGGGTGGGACGTACTGGATCCGCGAAAGGGAATCGCCATGCTCACCACCGCCTTCGTGCCCGGCTCCCCCTGCTGGCTCGACCTCGGGGCCCCCGACGTGCCCGCCGCCGCGGCCTTCTACCGCGCCGTGCTCGGCTGGGAGTACGAGCCCATGGGCGGGGAACAGGACGCCGAAGGCGGGATGTTCCGCTCGGACGGGAAGATCGTCGCCGGGCTCGGCAGACTGACCGAGCCGGGCGCGCGCTCGGCCTGGATGATCTACTACTGCGTCACCGACGCGGACGAGACGACCCGGGCGGTGGAGGGCGCGGGCGGCACGGTCCGGGTGGCGCCGAAGAGCTTCGGCGAGGAGGGCCGGATGGCCCAGTACAGCGACCCGCTGGGGGGGCAGTTCGCCGTCTGGCAGCCGGGCGAGACCCAGGGCGTCGAGCTGGTGGACGAGCCGGTCTCCCTGAGCTGGACCGAGCTGTACACGAGCGACGCGGCGGCCGCGAAGGAGTTCTACGGCGGAGTCCTCGGCTGGTGGTTCGACGACATGGACCTGCCCGGCGACGCGGGGACGTACAGCCTCATCACGCCCGCCGGGCTTCCCGCGGAGCGCATGCACGGCGGACTCATGCAGGTGGCCGAGGCGGACCTCGCCCTCGCGCACGGGAAGCCGTACTGGCACCCCGTCTTCGCCGTCGCCGACTGCGACGCCACGGTCGACAAGGTCAACGCGCACGGCGGCAGCGTGCAGATGGGACCGGTGGACATGGAGGGCGTCGGACGGCTCGCGGTCTGTCTCGACCCGTCGAACGCCGACTTCGTGGTCCTCACCCCGCCCGCGGGCTGATCCCGGTCTGTTCGCCGGGCCCCAAGGGCGTGAGAATGCCCGCCATGACCGATGAAGCAGCGACCCCGGCGGACCGGGACGCCGTACGCGTCGAGCGCGAAGGGCCCGTGACCACGGTGGTCCTGTCGCGGCCCGCCGCCCGCAACGCCGTGGACGGGCCGACGGCCGCCCGGCTGGCCGACGCCTTCCGCGCCTTCGAGGCCGACGAGGAGGCCGCGGTCGCGGTGCTCTGGGGCGAAGGCGGCACGTTCTGCGCGGGCGCCGACCTCAAGGCCGTCGGCACCGAGCGCGGGAACCGGGTGGCCCCCGACGGCGACGGACCGATGGGCCCGACCCGGCTGCGCCTGACGAAGCCCGTCATCGCGGCGGTCAGCGGCCATGCCGTGGCCGGCGGCCTCGAACTGGCCCTCTGGTGCGACCTGCGCGTCGTCGAGGAGGACGCGGTCCTGGGGGTCTTCTGCCGCCGCTGGGGCGTGCCCCTGATCGACGGCGGCACGGTCCGGCTGCCGCGGCTGATCGGCGAGAGCCGCGCCATGGACCTGATCCTGACGGGCCGTCCGGTCCCCGCCGCCGAGGCGTACGCGATCGGGCTCGCCAACCGGCTCGTACCGAAGGGCCGGGCCCGGGCCGCGGCGGAGGAACTGGCGCGGGAGATCGCCGGGTTCCCCCAGCTGTGCCTGCGCCACGACCGGTTGTCCGTCCGGGAGCAGCACGGTCTGCCCGAGCCCGAGGCCCTCGCGGCCGAACTGCGGCACGGCATGGTGCCCCTGACGGCCGGCGAGACCCTCTCGGGCGCGGCGCGCTTCGCGGCCGGGGCGGGCCGGCACGGTTCGTTCACCGCCTGATCCGTACCACCCCTCCCGGTCCGGGGTTCGATCCGGCGCGGCGCAGGGAGCCGTCGCGGTTCCCGGAGACCGGGCTCACTCCCGTAGCCGGAAGAGCCTGATGTCCCGGTTGACGAACAGGTGGACGTAGCCGCACGTCCAGCAGATCAGGCCGGTCGCCGATTCGTTCGCCCAGGCCATGTTGAAGAACTCCATGCCCGTGCTGTTCAGCTTCACCTCCCGCTCGCGGAAGGTGTCGTTGTCGCACATCTGGCAGCGGACGGGCTTCTCGCCGATCGCCGCGTGCACCGGCCTGGCCATCCTGTCGCTCGCTCTCTCCGCCGGTTCCGGCGGTGTTCGGGTACGGGCGGCGCGCTTCACTTCGCGCCGTTCTGGTCGATTCCGGCACCCGTACCCGTCCGCTGCTTGTACCGTGGGACCAAGGGTCCGGTGCCGCCGACTCCCCCGTTTGGCGGCACCGGGCCCCTCTGTGATCCTGAGGCCTGGTCATCCGCCGCGCACTGCCGGTGTCCGGCAGTGTTCGACGGCGTCTCGATGCCGGTTCCCCTCCCTGCCCCCGGGCGTGTCACCCTTGATCGCCGCGCGTCAAGAACACGTCAGGGGCGCGTCAGGGAACGGGGGAGGAAGCGTGCCGGAGAGAGAGCCCGCCGAGGCGTACCTGCAGGGGTACGCCGAGATCCTGGCGGGCGTGTGCGCGACCCGCCGCAGACTCACCCGGGAGGAGCGCGAGGCCCTGGGTTCGCTCGGGGAGCGGGCCGCGGAGGCCGGGATCGGACTGCGCGCCCTCGTCCGGGCCCATCTCTCCGCCGCCGAGCGGGTGCGCCCCGCTCTGCCGCAGTCCGCCGCGGACCACCTCCTGAGCGCCGTCGAGCAGGCCGTGGACGCCTTCGCCGAGGGCCACGAGCGAGCCCAGCACCTGGCGATGCGTCAGGAGGAGGCGGCGCGGCGGGAGTTCATCGACGACCTGCTGTACGGCCGGAGCGATCTGGGCCGTCTCGCCGAGCGGGCCGAGCGCTTCGGGCTGCTCCTGTCCCCCGGCCACACCGTGGCCGTCGCCCAGGGCCCGGAACCGTACAGCGACGGCTACGCGGTCACCCGTACCGTCGAGTCCTCGCTCGTCGCCCGCTTCGGCAGCCGCCGAATCCTGCTCACCACCAAGGACGGGCGGCTGATCTGCGTCGCGCCGGCCGACGAGCCCGAGGTGCTCACCCACTTCGCCCAGCAGGCGTACGCGGCGACCGACGGCGGCCAGGTCGCCATCGGCCGCCCGCACCCGGGCGCGGGCGGTGTCGTCCACTCCTACGAGGAGGCCCTCAACGCCCTCGCCCTCGCGGCCCGCATGAAGCTGACCGAGCCGGTCCTGCACGCCGCCGACCTCCTCGTCTACCCGGTCCTCACCCGTGACCGGCAGGCCATGGCCGACCTCGTCCGCACCGTGCTCGGCCCGCTCCGGCAGGCCCGCGGCGGCGCGAAGCCCCTCCTGGACACGCTCACGGCGTACTTCGACAGCGGCTGCGTCACCGCGCAGGCAGCCCGCGACCTCAGCCTGAGCGTGCGGGCCATGACGTACCGCCTCGATCGCATCCACCGGCTCACCGGCGCGGACCCCGGCGATCCCGTGCAGCGCTACGCCCTCCAGACGGCCGTCATCGGCGCCCGTCTCCTGGACTGGCCCGACCAGCCGCTGTAGGGCGCCGCTCGACGGCCCGGAAGGATCGTTTCTTTGCGCGAGTGATCCCGAACTGATCGTCCACCGGGGAGAGTTGTCGGTTTCCGGTCGTCCGTGGCGGGCAGGTTTGGAGAGCCGTGGGGCGGGCAGTGGCCGGCCTCGCGGCGCACCGGTGCGGGTCGAGTCAGAAGGAGGTCGGTCCCCATGACAGTGCGCGCCGTCGACGTGCCCCTGCTGTGGATGCCCCACGCGCTGCGGGTGAATCCGCATCTGCCGGCCCTGCACGAGGAGAGCGAGTCCTGGGCGCGCGCCATGGGCATGCTCGACGGCTACCCGGGGCCGCCGGCCCGCCCCCCGATCTGGAGCCGGGCCAAGTTCCACGCGATGACCGTCGACCAGCTGACGGCCTGGACCCTCCCCGACGCCGCGCTCTCCGACCTCCGGCTCAACCACCGCTTCAACATCTGGGCCCTGGCCTGGGACGACTACTTCGCGTCCGCGTTCAAGCAGACCGGCGACCTCGCCGGAGCACGCGCCTTCACCACCCGGCTGCACGCCTTCCTGCGCCCCGAGCGGGGGGCCAGGCTGCCCGAGCCGACGAACGCCGTCGAGCGGGGGATAGCCGATCTCCAGCAGCACCTCTTCCCGCCGAGACTGGCCCACTGGCGCACGGAGTTCAACCGGGCTCTGGCGCGCTACGTCGACGCGGGGGTCGAGGAACTCACCAACAGCCGCAGCGGCCGCATTCCCCACCTGATCGATTACGCCCCGTTCCGGCGGGAGAGTTTCGCCGCCTATACGGCCCCCTATTCCGTGGAATTGGCCACCGGCGCGCGCATACCCGAGAAAATACGCCACACCCGGACCGTCCGTGCCCTGCTCGACGCCTTCATGGATTTCATGGGGCTGGCGAACGACATCGCGTCCTACGAGAGGGAGGTGCACGAGGAGAACGATGTCAACAATCTGGTCCTGGTCGTCGGAACCTCCCTGGGCATCACCCTGCACGCCGCCGTGCCCGCCGCACTCCATCTGGTGAACGCCCGCCTGCGGGAGTTCGAGCACCTCAGGCAGAGCGAACTGCCGCTGCTCGTCCACCGGTCCGGCCTCGACCGCGACGAGCGGGCCGAACTGGAGACCTGGCTCAGGGGAGCCTGCGGCTTCCTCTCCGGCCTCCACGCCTGGTACACCGGAGCACCCCGCTACGCCTCCGGGGACAGCTCGTTCCCGGAGTGAGGGCAGCGGGGCCGCCCCGGAGCACTCCTACTTTCCGCGCAGGAACCGCAGGACGCGCGCCGCCCACGAAAGCCGGGGCGCGGGCCGCCCCGCCGCCGGGTCGGCCGCCGGCTGCGGGTCGGCCACCGGCCCCGGCTCGGTCACCGGCCCCGCTTCGGACACCGGCCGCGGCGCCGGCACGGGCCTTCCGTCGCTCCGCGCCGGCGGGGCCGGCAGCGGGGCCGGCTCGTCGTCGCCCTGGGGCGCACGGGGCGCGAAGGTCACCGGCAGGGCCGTGAGGTGCCGGGCCCAGGTGGAGGAACGCCAGCTGAGGTCCTCCTCGGGAATGGCCAGGACGACGTCGGGAAGCCGGGTGAGCAGGATGTCGATGCCCGCGTCGGCGATGATGCGGCCGATGTCCTGGCCCGGGCACTCGTGCGTGCCCGCGCTGAAGGACAGGTGCGCGCGGTTGTGGTGCACGGGGGTGTCGGCGTGCGGGCGGATCGCCGTGTCGATGTTGCCCGCGGCCAGACCGAGCAGGAGCATGTCCCCCGCCTTGATCTCCTGCCCGCCGAGCGTGGTGTCGCCGTTGGCCCAGCGGCCGGGGCACACCATGAGCGGCGGCTCGTCCCAGAGGACCTGCTCCACCGCCTCCGGAACGGTCATCTGGCCGCCCGCGAGGGAGCCGCGGAACCGGGGATCGGTGACGACCATGCGCAGGACGTTCGACATCAGGTTGGCGGTCGTCTCGTAGCCGGCGAGCAGGATGAGCCGCAGGTGGTGCTTGACCTCCTCGTCGGTGAGCCCCGCCGGGTGGGCCATCAGCGCGGAGGCGACGTCGTGGCCCGGATCGGCGCGCTTCTCGACGACCAGCCTTTCCAGGCATTCGAGCACATAGGCGTTGCTGGCCAGCGAGGTCTCGGTCGCCTTGAACAGGTCACGGGCGGCGTGCACCAGCCTGGGGGCGTCCTCGTCCTCGTCCGACATCCCGAGCAGATGGATGAGGGTGAGCATGGGCAGGTGCTCGGTGAACTGCTCGACCAGCTCCACCTCGCCGCGCTCGCAGAAGGTGTCGATCAGCTGGTGGGAGAAGCGGGTGATGAGACGGCGGAGGCCGCGGTGGTCGAACTGGCTGAGGCTGGACGTCACCGCGCCCCGCAGCCGCTGGTGCTCCTCGCCGTCCGCGCAGACGCAGTCGGGGCGCCAGCCGATCATGGGGATGAGCGGTGAGGTCTCGGGGTCGATCTCCCCGGTCCGCCAGCCGTGCCAGACGCGGGGGTCGCGGGAGAACTGGGTGGGGCGGCTGGCCACGTCCCGGTTCTCCAGGTATCCGAGGACGAGCCAGGCGCGGATGTCGCCGTCGAGCAGGACGGGTGCCACCGGTCCGTGGGCGGCGCGCAAGGCCTCGTACAGGCCCATCGGGTCGGTCGACGCGGCGGGGCCGTAGAGCCGGGTGGCTCCGCCGGGGCCGTCGCCGATGTGGGCCGGGCAGCCGGGGGGCGGGACCGCGCCGGGCTGTGCGGTGGCGTGTTCGGTGGGTGGGACGGTCATGCGGTCTCCTGGGCGGCGGCGAGGGTGCACAGGTAGCCCATCAGCGCGAGCAGGGTGTCGCGGCAGGACGCCCGGTCCCGTGCGTCACAGGTGACGATGGGCACGGAGTCGTTGAGGGCCAGAGCGGTGCGCAGATCTGTCAGGGGGTACTGCGGGGCCTCCGGGAAGGCGTTGACGGCCACGACGAAGGGGACGCGGCGGTCTTCGAGCCGGGTGATGACCTCGAAGGAGACCTCGATCCTGCGGGTGTCGACGAGGACGACGGCGCCGAGCGCGCCTTCGAAGATGCCGTTCCACAGGAACCAGAAGCGCTCCTGTCCGGGCGTGCCGAACAGATAGAGGATCAGCTCCTGGTTGATGCTGATCCGGCCGAAGTCCATCGCGACGGTCGTGGTCTTCTTGCCCTTGGCGCCGGGGTTGTCGTCGATCCCGACGCCCGCCTGCGTCATGGTCTCCTCGGTGGTCAGCGGCGGGATCTCGCTCACCGACCCGACCATGGTGGTCTTGCCGACGCCGAAGCCGCCGACGATCACGACCTTGACTCCCCTGGCGCCGTGCGGCAGCAGCAGGTCGGTGTCGCGCCGGCCTGCCTCGAGCAGGTCAGAGTTTGCGTAGTCCATGGATCACCGCCTCCAGTAGGCCGCGTTCGGGATAGGCCGCCACGGGCACGGGCGAGATGGCCTCGACCCGCTCCTCCTCGACGAGCTGGGCGAGCAGCACGGTGACGACGCTGAAGGGGAGACCGAGGTACGCGGAGACCTCGGCCACCGAGAGCGGGTACGTGCACAGGGTGAGGATGGCCGAGTGCTCGGGCTGCATGGCGGGGTCGGGCTCGGACCTCGTCGCGATGAGGGTGACCAGGTTGAACTTCCCGGCCGTGGGGTCCGGGCCTCCGGTAACGACGTAGAGCGGGACGGGTGTGCCTTCATGCCAGGGGCCCTGGTTCTCCGATGTCACATCGCCTGCCCGACGTCCTCACGAGGCGGACTGGTCATGTGCTGGCCGATGCGGCTGACCAGCGTGCGCATGCGGTTGCCGAGGAGTCCGGCGTCCACCTCCGGGTCGGCGAGGACCGCGAGATACGCCCCGGGGCCGGCGGCCATCAGGGAGAAGTAGCCGCCGTCGGCCTCGATCCCGACCATGTGCGTCGATCCGTCCCCCTGCGGGAACATCTGCGCGATGGCCCGGGCGAGGCTCTGGATGCCGGAGCAGGCGGCGGCGATCGCGTCGGCGGTGTCGGGGGCCGTGTTCGCCTGCCCGATGCTGAGGCCGTCCGACGACAGGAGGACCACGTGTCGCACGTACGGGACACTGCTCACCAGGTCCGTGAGCATCCAGTCCATGTTCGGCAGTGGCTGCATGTTACTCGTCCTCATCTGACGGCTCGCTGGGGGAAAGAAGGGGGTCGGCGACCGGTGTGTCGTCGCCGCTCTTGGTGCCGTTGAACGCCTCCCACATCAGTCCCGGCGGGCGGGAGCCGGCCAGGGAGGCCGCCGGGTCGGCGGGCGGGGGCCCGGTCTGGAGGAGCGGCGTCGGGACCGGCGACTCGCGTCGTCGCTGCGGGAGCATGGGCGAGGGCGCCTCCCGTCGTCGTTGCGGGAGTCCGTTGGCGGTCTTCCTGACCTCGACGGCGGCCCCGCCGGCGTCGGGCGCGGGGGTCGGCCGGGGCAGGACGGGGCCTCCCGCGCGCCGCCGCCGGAGGATCTCCGAGGTCAGCAGGGATCCCGGGGGCACGGTGGTGATCAGCTCACGGGGGACGAGCACCACGGCCCGTACGCCTCCGTAGGCGGAGGTGCGCAGGTCGACCTCGCAGCCGTGCTCGCGGGCCAGCCGGCTGACGACCGGGAGGCCGATCTGGGTGAGCTCGCCCAGGCTCGACAGGTTGACTCCGGTCTGCGACTGGGCCATGACGCGCTCGACGCGCCGCCTGACCTCCTCGGTGAGACCGACTCCGCGGTCCTCGATCTCGATCGCGATGCCGGAGGGCACCTCGCTCGCGGTGACCTCGACCGGGGTGTGCGGCGGGGAGAACGTCGTGGCGTTGTCGAGGAGTTCGGCGAGGAGGTGCATCATCGGCTCGGCGCCGGGGCCGGTCACCGCGACCTCCGCGACCGACTGCAGCTTGACGCGGGGGTAGTCCACGATGCGGGACATGGCCCCGCGCAGGATGTCGTAGAGCGGGATCGCCTTGGACCACTGGCGCCCGGGCCGCGCGTCGCCGAGGACCGCGACGCTGGCCGCGAGGCGGCCGATCAGGGCGTTGCGGTGGTCGACGTTCTGCAGTCCCCGGGAGACCACGAGGTCGTTGCCGTGCAGGATCTGCATGGCGTGGAGGTCCTTGGTGAGCTGGTGCACGATCGCCTGGACCCGGCGCGCGACCGCCACGAGGGCGCGCTGGGAGGAGTCGCGGCTCTGCACCTCGTTCTCCACGGCCTCCAGGGACGTCCTCAGGGCCGCCTTGAGCGCCACGACGTAATCGGGGTCGAGGTGCTGCCCGAATTTCACGGCGTGGATGATGTCCGGGGAGGAGTCGCCCCTGTGGAGACGGGAGATGGCCACGGGGAGGAGTTCCTGGGCGAGCCAGAGGACGGTGGCCCGCTGGTCCGCCAGGCGCCCGAGGAGCTCCTCCTCGCGCTGGGCGTGCTGCTCCGCCGCCTCGACCCGCGCCCGGGTGTCCCGCTCCGCCTCCGCCGCGCTGGTCCGGAGCGCGGCGACGGCCGAGGTGGCGACGGCCAGGAGGACCGCGGCAAGTCCGCACCAGGCGACCGGTGTCCGTATCTGCGCGGGGGTGACCAGCAGCGCTATCACGGAGGCCACGGCCAGAACTCCGGGCGGGAGGAGCCAAACCCGGGCGACCGAGGTCGGCCGGGATCTGGAAATTGAACCTGCACGAACCATCAGGGGGTCCCTAAACCGTCTGAAATGAACGGACTGAGGTGATGCATTGCGCGGCGGTGACTCGCTGTGAGCACGGCGCAACACATCGGGGAGCATAGTCAGTTCGGGTTCGCCATGTGACCTTGCTGGAAGGACAGCCTCCAGCGGTCAATTCCCTTCTATGAAACGGCCATTCGCCGAACGGAAATGCGCGGGACCGATCACGTTCTGGCGTCTGTGTCCATGCGTCCGCCCTCGATCCCCGCCGCGGGCGCGCGACGGGGATCGAGGGCGGATACGTCTCCGGGCCGGGCGTCCGTCAGGCCGAGGCGCGGGCTCGCCGCGCGCGGCGGCGGAGGTGGAGCGCGCCGCCCACCGCGGCG
>NZ_JBSHDU010000018.1:0-113047 GCF_053616475.1 Streptomyces sp. NPDC055815
CCGTCCCCAGTACACCCCCGGGCGGGGGGGCCGGGCCGCCAACGGGGGGGGCGTGGGGTACCCCCGGGGGGGGGGGGCCCGGGCCCGGGGTTCACCGCGGGGCGGCCCCACACCGGGCCCCCCCCGGCGTTCGCGCGCCCGGGGGAACCCGGTCGCCGGTCGGGCTCGGGGCCCGACAGCCTGTCGTCCCCGACCGGGCTGCTGGCAGACTGGCGGGCGATCTGCCGAAGGAGCTTCTCGTGTCGATGATCCACCGCCTCCGCAGCGCCGTCCGCCGGACGTACCGGCGTGCCGTGGACCTCAGTCACCCGGCGCGTTCGCCACTCGGCAGCGCGGTGGTCAACTGTGTGGTCTACCGGGACGGGGTGCGGCAGGACGGGGTCCGGTCCGTCGAGGAGGCCGTGCGGCGCGTACGGAAGTCCGGCGACGGGTTCGTGTGGATCGGTCTCCACGAACCGGAGGAGAAGGAGTTCGCGGGTCTTGCCGAGCTGTTCGAGCTGCACCCGCTCGCGGTGGAGGACGCCGTCCACGCCCACCAGCGCCCGAAACTGGAGCAGTACGACGACGTGCTGTTCGCCGTCTTCAAGACGGTGCGTTACGTGGAGCACGACGAGCTCACCGCCACCAGCGAGGTGGTGGACACCGGCGAGCTGATGGCCTTCACCGGTCCCGACTTCGTCATCACCATCCGTCACGGGGGACACGGTTCGCTCGGTCCGCTCCGCGAGGCCCTGGAGTCGGAGCCCGAGCAGCTCGCGAAGGGGCCCTCCGCCGTCCTGCACGCGATCGCGGACCACGTCGTCGACGACTACCTCGGCGTCACGGAGGCCGTACAGGACGACCTGGAGGCGATCGAGACGGCGGTCTTCTCCGAGCAGGGGCACCGGGGCGACGTCGGCCGGATCTACCAGCTGAAGCGCGAGCTCCTCGAACTCAAGCGGGCCGTGACACCGCTGGGCCGTCCGCTCCAGCGCCTGGCGGCCGAACCGATGCCGATGGTCGCGGCCGAGATACGGGCGTACTTCCGTGACGTCGCCGACCACCTGGCGCGGGTCACGGAACTGGTCGCCTCGTACGACACGCTCCTGGACTCGATCCTCCAGGCCCACCTCGCGCAGGTGACCGTCGCGCAGAACGAGGACATGCGCAAGATCACCGCCTGGGCCGCGATCATCGCGGTCCCGACGATGGTGTGCGGGGTCTACGGCATGAACTTCGACAACATGCCCGAGCTGCGCTGGACCTACGGCTATCCGCTGGTCCTCGGCGTCATGGTCGTCGCCTGCTTCGTCATCCACCGCGGCTTCCGCCGCAACGGCTGGCTCTGACCCGCCGACGCGAGGCACGTCCGCCTCGCCCCGTCACGCGACAGCTCGTGGACCTCCCCGGCCGGCCCGCCGTTCAGGCGGTCGGGCCGCGCCTGCGGAGCCCGTGCGGGCCGAGTTCCTCGATGGCAGCGGCTTCGAGGGCACAGGACAGGAGGGGTTCGGCGGCGAGAGCGGTTGCCCCATGCGCAGGGCGGCCACTGAATCGTGGTCGGCCCGGATCTCGACGTCCCCGCCGACCGCGATTCCGCCACCGGTCGCCGACACCGCGGCGGCAGGGGAGGGCACATGCGCGTCGAGCAGGGCGCGCAGGGCCTCGGCGGCCGGTCTCCGCTCGTGTTCGGGGAGCCCGGCGAGGGCCGCCTGGAACCGCGCCTGCCACGCGGCCCGTACGGCACGCCGCACGGCCTCCGCCTCGGCGTCGTCGGCGCTGGTCAACGCATGGGCGCTCCGGTCCAGCTCGGTGCCCGCGCTCTCCTCGTCCTCGCGACCGAACCACCCGACCTCCGCCTGGCGCAGCCCCGGCCAGGCACGGGTTCCCGCAGCCCGCACCACCGCCGTACCGCCGGCCGCGTCCCGTGCGGTCGCCCCCTCCGCCACCATCTGCCGTCCCCTCGCTCGTCCTTCGTCGGACGCCTGACGACCGTAGCGCCCGGTCGGCCCCGCGCAGGCCCTTCCTCGATCAGGCGATCGTTCGCCCGCCGAGCGGCTTGCGGTAACGGACGTACTCGTTCTGCCGCCGGAACCCCACGCTCTCGTACAGGCCGTAGGACCGGTACGGATTCGCCGTGCCCGTGAACAGCCGGGCGGTCGTCGCACCCTGCGCGCGAAGGCTCCGCAGCCCCTCGAGCAGCAGGACCCGGCCGATGCCGAGGCGTCGGTGGTCCGTCCGGACACTCAGCTCCTCCACCTCGCCCACGGTGTGGTCGTGACGGCGGAGGGAGCAGAGGGCGACGCCGACCATGTCCCGCCCGTTCCAGGCAGCCCTCCAGCAAGCCGGGTCTGCGCTGTCGACGAAGTCCGGGAAGGGCCACCGCTGAGTGAAACCGGTGTCCGCGTACGAGTCGACGACCGTCCTCCAAGCTGCACGGTAATCGCCGGCCCGGATCGGCCCTGTCCGTATCCCGGCAGGCAGCTCACGGCCCGGTTCGGGCAACTGCCGCAGATCGCCCAGCTCCAGCTCGACCAGGGTGAAGACACGCCGGTAGCCGGCTGCGAGCAGCAGCGCGGTGGCGTCCTGCTCGCAGGCCCCGGCGTTCGCCCCGATGACCGCTGTCCGCGCCGTTCCATGCTGTTCGACGAGCTCGCGGATCCGCTCCTCGGCCCAGCTCAGCATGGCTGAGCCGATGCCCTGACCGCGATGCTCGGGCAGGAGGTGGCCGCGGTGCAGGTACAGCCACGTGCCGTCCCGCTCCTGCCACCACCGGATCGTCGAGTAGCCGGCGACTCTCCCGTCGAGCACCACCAGGATCTGGTTCTCGGACGGCTCCTCCACCTCGGCGGAGGCTTCGGCGATCTCGGCCGCTGTCGGGAGCCCTTGCACGACGGAGTGGACATCGACCTGGTCCCGTTCGACGCACCCCTGCCGCACCGCGGCCATGGCGTCGTGGTCTTCGTCTCCGCGATACGGCCGGAACCCTAAGCCGAGCGGAAGTTCCCGTCCTGCCGTGCCATTCGACATGACCGGATGATCTCGAACTGCGAGGCAGGCACGCCACCCCCCATGTCCTCTTGCGATCCTAGGGTGCCTAGGTTAAAACTAGGACCCCTAGGAACGAGGAGAGTGCATGGCGCGCGCAGGGCTGACGGCGGAGCGGGTGACGATCGCGGGTGCCGAGCTGGCCGACGAGGTCGGGCTCGACCAGGTGACCATGTCGCAGCTGGCGCGGCGACTCGGCGTGAAGGACGCGAGCCTCTACACGCACGTCCGCGGCCTGGAGGACCTGCGCGGACGGATCGCGCTGCTGGCGGCGGACGAGAAGACGATGCGGATCGCGGAGGCGACCTCCGGGCGGGCGGGCAAGGACGCGCTGGTCGCGTTCGCCGACGCCTGGCGGGAGTACGCCCACGAGCATCCCGGTCGCTACGCGGCGACGCAGGCCCCGATCCGGATCGACCCCGATCTGGCGGCGAAGGCGGCCGGCCCGCGGCGCGCGGTCGAGCTGACCTACGGCATGCTGCGCGGCTACGGACTGGCGGAGCCCGATCTGACCGACGCGGTCCGCCTGCTGCGCAGCACGTTCCACGGGTTCGTCGCCCTGGAGGCCGCGGGCGGGTTCGCGCACGAGCGTACGCCGCAGCAGTCCTGGGTCCGCGCTCTCGACGCACTCCACACGCTCCTGGAGCACTGGCCCCCCTCCCGAGAAGGAGATTCCGCATGACCGACCCGACCATCGGCACCCTGCGCGTGGACGGCGCGAACCTGCACTACGAAGTACGCGGCCAGGGCCCGCTCCTGCTGCTGATCCCCGGAGGGACCGGCGGCGCGGCCTCCTTCGACGGCATCGCCGACGATCTGGCCGCCGAGTACACCGTCGCGACCTACGACCCGCGCGGCCTGTCGGGAAGCACGCTGGACGACCCCGAAGCCGAGCAGCGCGTGGCCGAACACGCCGACGACGCCTTGCGGATACTGGACCTGCTGTCGCCCGATGCGCCCGCCCGGGTGTTCGGATCCAGCTCGGGCGCGATCGCCGCCCTGCACCTGCTCACCGCGCATCCCCGACGCGTCGAACGCCTCGTGGCGCACGAGCCCCCGGTCGTGGAGGTCCTGCCGGACGCCGCTGACCACCGGGTGCTCATCGCACGCGTACAGGCGACGTTCCGCGAGGAGGGGCTCATGCCGGCGATGGCCGTGTTCGCCGCCGGTCTCAAGGGGGACGGCGACACCTCCGAGCCGAAGGCCGAGGCCGAGCTGCCGCCGGAGGCGGCGGCCCGGGTCGAGCGGATGATGGCCGGCCTGCCCTACTTCCTCGGGCGCATCGTGCCGGCCTTCATGTCCTACGCCCCGGACGTCCACCGGCTGGAGGCCCAGTCGGACCGGCTCGTGCTCGCCTGCGGCCAGGACTCTCGCGGCGAGCTGCCCTACCGGCCGGCCGCCTTCCTGGCCGAGCGTCTCGGAACGGAACTCCGGCACTTCCCCGGCGGGCACATCGGCCTGACCACGCACCCCGCCGAGTTCGGCGAACACCTCCGGAAGGCATTGCGAGCCTGACCCCACATGTGACCCGTGATGTGACGCGGGTCACATGCGCATGCTGTCACGTTCCGCCGCGGTCAGCTGTCCCATGGGCGTCACCGGTACCGAATCCGGTGCCTGACCTGGGAGTTCGCTATGACCAACGGCCACCACGTCGTCGTTCTCGGTGCCGGTTACACGGGCATGTTCACCGCGATCCGGCTGGCCCACCGCACCCGCCGCACCGGTGTGAGGATCACCCTCGTCAACCCCTCGGGTCGGTTCGTCGAGCGGCTGCGAATGCACCAGATCGCCGCCGGCCAGGAGCTGGCCGTCCGCCGGATCCCCGAGCTGCTCGCCGGCACCGGCGTCACGTTCCTCCAGGGCGCCGCCACCGCCATCGACCCCGGGGCGCGTCGCGTCACCGTCGACGACTCGACGCACCTCGGGTACGACACGCTCGTCTACGCGCTGGGCAGCTCGACCGGCACCGGTGACGTCCCCGGGGTCGCGGCCCACGCGTTCACCCTCAACAGCCCGGAGGCCGCGGGCCGGTTCGCCGCACGGATCGCCGAGGTCGCCGCGGCCGGCGGCACGGTCACCGTCTGCGGCGGCGGCCTGACCGGAATCGAGGCGGCGACGGAGCTCGCGGAGGCCCATCCGGGGCTGAACGTCACCCTGATCAGCACGGAGGAGCCCGGTTCCATGATGGGCGGCAAGGCCCGCGCGTACCTCCACCGGGCGCTGGGCCGCCTCGGCGTCGCCCTGGAGACCGGCGTACGGGTCGCGAAGGTGCTGCCCGATGCCGTCGAACTCGCCGACGGGCGGACCCTCCGCTCCGACGCCTGCCTGTGGACCGCCGGCGTCAGGGTGTCGCCGCTCGCCACCGACTCCGGGATCGCCACCGACGACCGCGGACTGATCCTGACCGACGCCACCCTGCGGTCCGTGTCCCACCCGCAGATCCACGCCGTCGGCGACGCCGCCGCCGTCCGCATGGACTTCGGACAGCTCCACGGCTCCTGCCAGAGCGGGCTGCCCACCGCCCAGTACACCGCCGACGCCATCGCGCGGCTCGTCCGCGGCAAGACCGTGAAGCCGTTCCGCTTCGGCTACTTCCACCAGCCGGTGAGCCTCGGCCGCAAGGACGCCGTCATCCAGTTCACCAGGGCCGACTTCACCCCGACCGGCCTGCGCCTCACCGGTCGCGCCGCGGTCCGGTACAAGGAGCTGGTCAGCGGCAGCCCGCTGATGACGTACCGCTACAGCAAGCGCATGAACGTCACCACCCTCGTCTCCAAGGGCGGCCGCGCCACCCCGAAGCCCGCGGCATGACCGGCACGCCCGCGCCCGGCGCCGTGATCCCTTCCTTGCCGTCCGCCGCGCGGCGCTGCCAGCATGAGCCGGTGATCGACACCGGCGCCGGGCAGGACCCCTACCTCGAACACCGCAGACTGCTGTTCGCCACCGCCTACCGCATGCTGGGCAGCGTCACCGACGCGGAGGACGTCCTGCAGGACGCCTGGCTGAAGTGGAGCACCGCGGACCGTGACGCGATCAGCCACCCCAAGGCCTATCTGGTGCGCACCGTCACCAACCTCTCCCTGAACCGCCTCACCTCCGCGCGCGCCACCCGCGAGAGCTACGTCGGCCCGTGGCTCCCCGAACCCCTGCTCACCTCGCCGGACATCGCCTCGGAGGCCGAAGTGGCCGACTCCGTCTCCACCGCCATGCTGGTCGTCCTGGAAACGCTCAGCCCCGTCGAGCGCGCCGTCTTCCTGCTCCGCGAGGTCTTCGGCTACTCCCACGGCGAGATCGCCGAGGCCCTCGACCGTCCCGAGGCGACGATCCGCCAGATCGCCCACCGCGCCCGCACACACGTCCAGGCGCGCCGCCCCCGCTTCGATACCGACCCCGACCGGCGCCGGCGGATCACCGCCCAGTTCCTCGACGCCTGCGCGGGCGGCGACCTGAACGCCGTGATGGAACTGCTCGCCCCCGACGTGACCGCGTGGTCCGACGGCGGCGGCAAGGTCACCGCCGCCCGCCGCCCGCTCCACGGCATCGACCACGTCGCCCGCTGGCTCCTGGGCTTCCTGGCCAAACCCGAACTGGCCGCCCTGACCATGGAACCGGCCGTCATCAACGGCGAACTCGGCATCCTCGCCACGCTCGACGGCCACACCGTCGGCGCCCTCTCCTTCGACATCGGTGACGGGCGCATCCACCACCTGCGCTTCCAGGTCAACCCCGACAAGCTCGGCGGCCTGACCCCCGACAACAGCCTGGCGCCCTGACCCGCGCCCCAGCCCTGCGAGGTCCTTGGGTGCCCGCGCCGGCCGTGACGCGCGAGTTCTTGTGAGGAGTCTTGACAGCCCCGTGCGGTGCTCCGAGACTCTCTCCGACCCACTCGTGTTTACGTGAACATGAGGGTGGCGTTCGCGATGAAGCGCCCCGCCCTCTCATCGGCACCCCCGTCAACGGCCCGGGTGGGCCCACGACAGGCCCCCCTCCTCCCGCCGAAAGAGCCCCCCATGCCTCCTCATGACTCCTTCAACCGCCGAGGCTTCCTCACGGCAGCCGCTCTGACCGCGGGCGCCGTCGTCCTCCCCGGTGGTGTCCTGTCCACGCGAGCCTCGGCAGCCGTCCCGCCCCAGGTCACCCTCCCGGAGCGGGGCATCTACGACACCGCGCCCGCGGCGGCGTGGACCGACGGATTCGTGACCGGGAACGGCGAGTACGGGGCGGTGCTGCACGGCACGCCGAAGCTGGAGAAGATCGTCCTCAACCACCACCGCTTCGTCCTCCCGAACGGCACACGTGACGTGGCGCCGCCCGCGCTCGCCGGCCGCCTGGACGCGGTACGGGACCAGGCCCTGGCCGGCGACTACTGGGGTGCCGCGGCCACCTTCTCCTCCGGGTGGTCCCTGCGCTGGACACAGTCCTTCCACCCCGGGTACGAGCTGCACCTGAGCACCCCGGGCATGACCACGTCCGACAACTACGCCCGGATCACGGACTTCCGCACCGGCGAGGTCACGCACACCTGGACCGACAGTGCCGGTACCTGGAAGCGCCGCGCGTTCGTGTCGCGCGCCGACAAGGTCGTCGTCCACGAGCTGCTCCCCGCCGGCGGCCGTACGGTCGACACCACGATCAAGGTGAACACCGCGCTCGAAGGGGCCCCGGCGAACGTCGCCTTCACCACGATCGCCACGGCCGTCGGCCAGAACGGGTACCTCAACCTGCGCGGCACGTATCCGGCGGGAGAAGGCGCGTACGGCTACGAGGGCGTCACCCGGGTCATCGTCAGCGGCAGCAGGGCATCGGTGTCGGTCAGCGGTGACACGCTCGTCGTCGCCCGGGCGGCCAAGGTGGTGCTCCTCACCCGTCTTGCCCGGTACGAGAACGCCGGCGAGTGGGACGCCAAGCCGCTGCACGCCGCCCTGGCCACGCTGTCCGCCGACTACGCGACCCTGCTCGGCCGGCACGCCCCCGTGCACCAGGCCATGTTCGACGGATCCAGCCTGGACCTCGGTGTCTCCTCCGCCGACCGACGCCTGTCCACGACAGAACTGACCTCGCGGCAGAACGCCGACCGGTCCACCGTCGACCTGGCGCTGCTGGAGCGGATGTACGACTCCGGAAGGTACCTGTTCGTCAGCTCCAGCGGGGTGTTGCCCCCGCGGCTGACCGGCATCTGGTCCGGCAGCTGGAACGGCGCCTGGGCGGACGACTTCACCACCGACGCCAACGTCAACCTGCAGGTCGCCGGCGGCAACATCCTGAGCCACGGCGACGCCATGCGGGGGTACTTCGACCTGGTCCTGGGGCAGCTCGACGACTGGCGCAGGAACGCCGCCCGGCTCTACGGCACACGGGGGTTCCTCGCGCCGTCCCGCACCGACGGCGAACACGGCCACATGCTCCACTTCAACGACACCGACTTCCCCGGCCAGTGCTGGACCGGCGGCGCCGACTGGCTGCTGTACCCGCTCCTGGAGTACTACCAGGTGACCGGCGACACCGCGTTCCTGCGGGACAGGCTGGGTCCGGCCCTGATGGAACTCGCCCTGTTCTACGAGGACTTCCTCGCCAGGACCGACGCGCACGGCAAGGCGGTCTTCGTCCCGTCCCTCTCGATGGAGAACTCCCCGTCCAACACGGGCCAGATGCTCTCCGTCAACGCCACCGGCGACATCATGGCCGGCCGCCACGCGCTCCAGGCCGCCATCGACGCGGCCGACGCACTCGGTGTGGAGCAGGGCGCCGGGCAGGGTGTCGCGCGCTGGACCGCTCTCCTCGACAAGCTGCCCGCGTACACGGTCAACGGCGACGGCGCCCTGGCCGAGTGGTCCTGGCCCGGACTGAACGACCGCTACAACCACCGGCACACCCAGCACCTGTACGGCGCCTGGCCCCTGCACGAGATCAACCCCGAGGAGACTCCCGACCTGGTGAGCTCGGCGCGCAAGGCGCTCCGAGTGCGCGGCGACGAGAACTACTCGGCCCACGGCAGCCTCCATCGCGCCCTCGCCTGGAGCCGGTTGAAGGACGGGGCGGGCGTCTACGACAACATCAGGAAGATCCTCGGCAGCAACATGGTCTGGCGCTCCCTGGCGACCTCGCACAATCCCGACCTGCACATCTACAACACCGACGCGGCCAACGCGCTGCCGGCGGTCATCGCCGAGTCCCTGGTCCACACCCGGCCGGGCTTCCTGGAGGTCCTGCCGGCGCTGCCCGAAGAGTTCGCCCGGGGCACGATCCGCGGCGTACGGGGCCGCAACCGCGTCCTCGTCGAGAGCCTCACCTGGGACACCGCGGTCCGCAGCGCCACCGTCACCCTCGTGTCGGACGTCACCCAGCAGATCACCTTCGTCTGCCGCCGCGGCATCACCTCGCTGTCCACGACCGCGCCCGTGGCCCCCTCCCCGCTCGGCGACCACGCCAGAAAGCTGTCCCTGACCGCGGGCACCCGCACCGTGGTCACCCTCGGCCTGCTCACCGGGACCTTCCGTGTCGTGAACCGGGCCAGCGGCAAGGTGCTCGACGTGTCCGGCCAGTCGACCGCCGACGGCGCCGCGGTCATCCAGTGGCCCTGGTCGGGCGGCACCAACCAGCAGTGGCGGCTGCTGCCGGACCCCGACGGTTCCTTCCGCCTGTCCAACGTCAACAGCGGCAAGGTCCTCGACAACCCCGGTGCGTCCACGACCCACGGCCAGGCCCTGGACCAGTGGACCGACACCGACAGCCCCAACCAGTGGTGGAAGCTCACGCCCACCGGGACCAGCGGCATCTACCACCTGGTCAACGGTTCCAGCGGACTGCGCGCGGACGTGGAGAACGCCTCCACCGCCGACGGCGCCAGGATCGTCCAGATGCCTTCCGACGGCTCGGTCCACCAGGAGTGGGCGATCGTCGGCATCTGACCGCCCGCGCCCCACCCCACACTTCGCCCAGTCCTTCGAGGAGAACCATGCAACGCCGGTACAGGACGCCGATCGCGAGGGCGGTCATCGGTGTCGTCGCACTCGCCACCGCCGCGGTCGGCCTGGCCGCGGCGCCCGTCGCGGCCGCCGCGTCGACGTACTACGTCTCGCCGACCGGCCGCGACTCCAACCCGGGGTCGTCGTCGAGCCCGTTCAAGACCATCCAGAGGTGCGCCGACGTCGCCGTCGGCGGTGACACCTGCCTGATCCGCGGCGGCACCTACCGGGAGACGGTCACCCCGCCGAGGTCGGGTACGTCCACGGCGCCCATCACCTTCGCGTCGGCGCCGGGAGCGACGGTCACCGTCGACGGCACCGACACCGTGACCGGGTGGACCCTCGCGAGCGGCAAGATCTACAAGGCGCGGGTGACCCTGGCGGGCACCGCCACGGCCCCCTACAGCTCCACGCAGTACCCCGCCAACAGCGACCTGTGGGCCAACCAGGTGTTCACCTCCGGCACCCTCGTGCCGGAGGCCGCCTATCCGCCGGCCTCCAGCGACCCGTGGAACCAGTCCTTCATCACCGGCGGCTGGTCCTCCACCCGCTCGGGTTCGGACGCCACCTGCGCCACCCCACCGTGCACCTCGGTCCTCACCGGCACCCTGACCTACGACGGCTTCCCCGCACTCGGCGACATGACCGGTGCCACCGTCTACATGGCGGGCTCCTGGGTCGCCAACTCCGCCACCGTCACGAGCGGCAACCTCAACGGCACCACCAAGGTCCTCGACCTCGGCTTCCCGGGCAGCGACGGCCACGTCACCCCGGGCGGACACTCCACGAAGTTCCGCCTGGTCGGCAAGAAGTCCCTGCTGACCGGCCCGAACGCCTGGTACTACGACGCCGGCGCCCGCGAGTTGTACCTGTGGGCACCCGACGGGGGAGTGCCCACCGGAATCACCGCCAAGAAGCGGAACTACGGCTTCAACCTCAACGGCCGCAGCTACGTCACCGTGCGCGGGATCGGCCTGTTCGCGACCTCGCTCACCACCGACGACAACAGTACCCACAACGTCCTGGACGGCATCAGGGCCCAGCACCTGTCGACCTGGCAGACCTCGCAGTACGACACGAACCTGCCGTACGCCGGGGTCTACGACGCCAACCACCACTTCGACAGCGGAATCCTGCTCCACGGGGCCGACAACACCCTGCGCCACAGCACCGTGCGCCACTCGATGGGCAACGGCGTCTCCGTCAAGGGAACCGGCCACGTCATCGACGACAACCTCATCGCCGACGTGGCCTACGGCGGCACCTACACCGCGGCGGTGGCACTGGAGGTGGGAGCGAAGGACGTGCAGATCATCCACAACACCATGCGCTCCACCGGCCGGGACGTCGTCAACATGAACACCAACGCGTACCCCAACGCCGGATACAAGAACCTGCGCATCGCCTACAACGACATGTACGACTACGCCAAGATCAACTTCGACCTGGGTGCCGTCTACACCTGCTGCAACACCGCCTACACAGGCACGCGCATGGACCACAACTGGATCCACGACGCGGCCCAGATCGCCAACGGCTTCCACTTCGACAACGGCAGCTACGACGTGAACGTCGACCACAACGTCATCTGGAACATGCTGGGCGGCACCGGCATCTCCCACGGCGGATTCACCCAGTCCGGCGAGCAACTGCCCTACCTGGCCGGGAGCATCGTCAACAACACCATCGTGACCGGCTCCGGCTCCACCATCTTCACCTACTACGCCGACCCGCAGCACGTGTCCAACACCGTCGTGCGCAACAACATCCTCGACGGCGCCCACCCGGACGGGCAGACGTACGACCACACCCCGGGCGGCACCCCCGACGAGAGCAACAACCTCGTCACCACCCGCAGCCTCAACGACGCCGCGCCCGACCCGCGGTACACCGCCGCCGGCAGCGGCGACTACGGCATCGAACCGGCATCGCCGGCCGTCGACGCCGGCACCCCCGTCCCGGGTCTGACGGACGGATACTCCGGCACCGCCCCCGACCTCGGCGCGTACGAGACCGGCCAGACGCGCTGGGTCGCCGGCTGCTCCTTCAGCGGCTGCGCGGACACCACCCCCCGCTCCTTCGTCACGCTGAGCTCCCGGAGCAGCGGCACGTGCCTCGACGTCCCGGGCGGCTCGATCACCGACGGAGCCGCGGTCGTCCAGTGGACCTGCGGCAGCCAGCTCAACCAGCAGTTCACCGCGTCCGACCAGGGCAACGGCTACGTCCGACTGGTCAACCGCAACAGCGGCAAATGCCTGGACGTCGCCAACGGCTCGACCGCCGACGGAGCCGCCGTCGTCCAGTGGACCTGCGGCAGCCAGCCCAACCAGCAGTGGACCCTGACCGACACCGGGGACGGCTACCTGCGGGTGGTCTCGCGCAGCAGCGGCAAGTGCCTGGACGTCGCGGACGGCTCGACCGCCGACGGAGCCGCGATCATCCAGTGGACCTGCGGCAGCCAGCCCAACCAGCAGTGGAGCCGGCGCACCGCGGTCTGACCCCACCGGCCCCGGGCCATCGGACACCGGGCCGCGACGACACGGTGTGACCTCATTGCCCTGCTCAACGAGCCCTGAGCAGGGCAACGGTCTCCCTGAGCCGCTCGCACACCCAGTCGTACTGCTCGGTGCCGGTGTGCGCCCGGTAGGTCGTCTCGATGACCTGGACCAGGGCGAGGTGAAGGTAATACAGCCGCCGGCGGGTCCGCTCGTCGGCGGTGAACGGCCGGTGGCCGTAGCCGCGGACGAAAGCCGTGGAGTCCCCGTAGGCGCTCGACTCGCTCCCGGCGAAGCCGAACTCCATCAGCGGATCGCCGTAGAACGCCCGCTCTTGGTCGATGATCGCCACGATCCGGCCGTCGCGCACCATGCAGTTGCCGGGCCACAGGTCCCACTCGACGAAGCGGGGCTCGGTCACCTCGTCCAGCACATCCGCGTGGGCGGCCACGAGCTCGCGGATCACGCCGTACCCGACGCGCAGGTCGACGCCGCGCCGCTCGCCGTCACCCAGGAGCTCCTCGACCATCCGGAAGTAGTCGACGTCACACACCTCATGGCTGCGGTCGGCGAAGTCGACCGCCGGCACGGGCACCTGAACCAGCCCTCGCCCAGTTCCCCGGCCCAGCCCTCGCCCGCCTCGCACACCTCCTCCGGGCCGTACGCGCGCGCGACCATCAGGCGAAGCGCCTCCAGCGACTTCCGGTTCTTGGTGATGCCCTCCATCGACCCTCCACCCGAAGCACGACCGAACGACTACCGCCGCACCACGCGGGGCCGGAGGGCAGGCGCCCGCCTCAGTGGTGAGGCCACCTTGCCCCCGGCCTCGTCGTGGTCTCTAGCCGATCACCGGCCGACCCAGGAACTTGACCGGAGCCAGCTCAAGGAATCTCGACATGGTGGCGTCCAGCTGGCTCGCCTCAGGGCTGCCGGGCTCGGCCGCCAGGCTACGGAACGTCAGTTCCAGCACCCGGTTGCCGTCGCGAATCAGGAGAGTGGTGATCTGGGCCTGCTGCCCGGCCGGACCGGCGAGCATCGTGCGCATCAATGCCTCGTCGCCGAACCTCTGCTCCACCTGGAGCGGCTTGCTCGGATCATCGGCCGGTTCCACCACCTGAACAGGAATCTCCTGATCGCCGATGCTGATCGTCCAGGCGGCGCACTGGGCGTACACCTGTCGCATGTCGGCCATCCAGGTGGCGGCGGCTCCCGCTGCCCGCTCCGAGACCCCCTCGTCGACGACGATCGAGGAGTCCGTGTTCGCGAACGAGGTCCTGACCTCTCTTGCGGGCTTGTCGTTGAACGCCCGGTTCAGCAGAGCCGTGCCTTCCGGGGTCGGGCCGGTCATGGGCGGCGGGTCTTCGTCGGACGAAGGCGAGGCCAACTCGCTGAAGTCGTCCAGGCCCGCCCTGGACAGATCTGCGGCCCCGACCAGCCGCTGCTCAAGGTCCCCGGACCCGATGGTCGAGGACGACAGCGAATCCTCAGCTGCGCTCACAACTCTCCCCCTTGCTCTTCAAGCTATGGATACTTCAACCCGCGATAATAGGCGGCGGGTTCCTCGCTGCGGCGTACACCCGACACATGGCGGTCGAGCCGCAGCTCGGTCCCGGACCAACAGCGCCTCCAGGGCAACAGCGTCGTGGGACGCGGCCCTGTTGGCGGAGAAGAGCAGCGCCACCCGGTGGGTGGCCATCGGCCACCCACCCGCCTCATGACCCAACGGCTGTACGGCTGTACGGCTGGCCGATAGGCTGACCCGCCTCGCGTCAGGAAGTGGCGGGAGAGTCGACGGATCCTTGGTCCTTGGGGACGGAGAGGGTCCCTGGACATGCAGGGTCGATGACCACGACTTCGAAGGGTCCGTTGCGGGGTGGGACTTTCAGGTCGAGCCGCAGGGCTTTGAGCGGACGGCCGACACAGGTCCCGGGAAGCTGCGCGGCAATGTCCGTCCCCCGGTTGACGGTTACCTCTGCCGCGGTGGCCGGTTGACGTTCGGTGCCCTGGGTGGAGCTCTCTTCGGATGCGTCGGCGGGCAGGACGTAGGCGTACAGGGTGCCGCCGGCGAGGGTCAGGAGGGCGCCGATGACCATCAGGAGGCGTGCGAGGCGGAAGGTTCCGCGCATCTGCATCATCGCCGACTGGACGAGGACCATCGCCCTGTGCGCGAGGTAGGTGTCGAGTCGCGTCTGCGTGGAGGCCAGGTTGTTGTTCTCAGGCGCGGAGTCCGTGTCGCCGACTCCGGCATGCGGAGCGCTGCTCGCGGTGGCGGGGACCTCAGCCGACGGCGCAAGCTGGACGGCCTGCCGAGCACGCTTGTCCGCCGCGGCGGCGTACGCGGCTGATTCCCGCTGGATCCGCTGGGCGAGCTCGTCGACCAGCCGCTGTTTGTTGGGGTTGGCGTCGTCGAGTTCACCGACGTCGGCGGCCTGCTGACGGAGTTCGGCCAAGGTGGCCAGATGCGCAGACACCGCACCGTCCAGTGTCGTGAGTACCTCGTCCCGTCGAGCCGCCGCCGTTGCCTGGCTCAGCCGGGCTTTCTCCCGGTCCCCCAGCTCTGTGACGAGGTCGGAGATGCTGTGCAGGCCGGGGCCGAGATGGGCTTCGTGTTCCCCACCGCTGAGCATGGTGGCCAGCTGGATCTCGGCGCGACGGCGCGGGCCGGTGTACCAGTGAACGGTCCGGTCCTTCATGGCCGGTTCCAGCCGCTGCTCCAATGCACCGAGACTCGCGTCCAGCGGCTCGGCAACGAGCGAAGCCGCCCAGATCGCCAGGGCGATCCCTGCTGCTGCGCAGCCGAGCCCGATACCCATGAGCCAGACGTCGAACCCGCTGATCCTGCCGAAGGTCGAGAAGGGCAGCGAGCCGAAGAGAACGAGGCCGACGATCGCGAAGGCCGCGAGAATCCAACGGCTTGTGGCCTGGTAGCTGCGCTTGGCCTGACGTGCCTGGCTCAGCAGCCCGCCAGGGTCGAGCACGTGGTCCGCGGAAGCGGCAGGCTGCTCGCCGGCGTCGGCCGCCGGCGGCTGCCCGAGCAGGGCGCGCGCTGCCGTGAGCAGCTCCGAGGTGGTCTTCAGAGCGGCTGCGCCGCCCGCAGGTGTGGTCATCAGGTTTCATCCGTCCAGCGAGATTCGGAGCCATGCCAAACAGGGATGCCGGCCCATCGCGCCGCACGCACATCGTGGACGGTCCCGTCGTCGGGTCTGCCGTCGTGGCCACGGCGGTGGGCGCCTGCCCGGTGAGCCAGGCGCCCTTGCCGGACAGGTCCGACGTGGCGAACCCGTCGATGTGGTCCTGCGATCCGGCGGCGGTGTAGAGCGTCAGCCCGTCCGTGCTCACGGCGAGGTCGGTGAGGTTGCTGCCGCCGCGGTCGTCCCGTACGCCCGCGACGAGCGCCCCCTCCTTCACCGTGTACACACGGACGTTCACGGGGCTGATGTGAGGCTGGCTCGCGACAAGCGTCGCAGTCGCCGTGCCGCCGATCTCGAGGAGCGGTGGCCGTTCGAATCGCTGGGGGTCCTTTGTGATCTCGTCGGGCGGCACCTGCTGGTCGAGCGACACCTTCGCGGGTTCTTGGGAGGTGTCGAGCCGTCCGATGGCTCCGGTCCAGGCGTCACATCCGTAGCCGAACCAGATGTCTGTTCCCCTGCGGGTGAGGTGGGTGGGGCAGGTGTGGGCGCCGGTGGCGTAGCGCGTCCGCTCGGTGAAGCTCGCGGTGTCGATGGCGGAGATGGCGTCGCCGGCGGCGAGGGCTGCGTAGAGGGTCTTGCCGTCCTCGCTCAGGACGAGGCCGGAAGCGCCTTGCTGCTGGTCGAGGGTCCACCAGGTCCCGGTGTCGAGGTCGTATGCGGCGAGTGTGTCGACGGAGGGGCCCGAGGAGACGAAGACGCGCCGGGACGTCGTGTCGAGCGTCGCCTCGGAGAAAGGCCTTGTGGTCGTCGGTCCGCGTCCCCTTGCCGCGGTCGCGTGGCGGTCGGCGGCGTCGGCGCCCGCCGCACCCAGCGACGAGGCCAGAAGCCAGGCGACCACGCCGGTGGTCACCGCTCGTCTCGTACACGTGCGTCTCGTGGACATCATTCCTCCTTGTTCCGGCTGTTGCTGATCCATGGCGTAAGGAGTCGGTCGAATTCCGCGTCGGAGTACCGTCCGGGGCTGGAGAAGCCTGTCCATGCCTCGGCGTCTCGCAGCACTCCGACGGGAATGCCGAACGCGTCCTTGAAGTAGCGCGTCAAATCGAAGAGGGATAGACCCGGGCTTCGGTCGCCCCCGCCGCGTCCGTGACGGCGATCACACGGTGGCCGAGGTCGTACACCGTGCGCGAGGTCGGCCCGCGCGGACGATGTCCGGCGTTGGTGCGGGGGTCGGACACCTCGATCACGTTGCCGACCACGTCGTACCGGAGGGTGGTGCGGCCGCCCCGCGCGTCGCGCTGCTCGACCAGCTGGTTCACGGCGTCGTAGAGGCGAAACGTGGTGAAGTCATCCGGGTCGGCCGTCAGCGTGCCCCTCGGCGAGGTGCTCCGCACCAGGCCTCGATCATCAGCGCGGCACCCGCCCCCACCGGCACTTGCGCGTACTGACGGAACTTCTCCAGACCGAGACGGTCCGAGGCGGAACTTGATTCCCTCGACGGCTCCCCACGCGCCGCGGAGGCCCCCACGGGAGGGCGGTACGCCGGCTCCCTGTGCGGCACCAGGACATCGGAGAGCGTGGTCCGGCCTCGATGCCGCCCCGGCTCAGGCACCCATGGCGCGGACCACGACGCGGGCCGCCGCTCCTCGACCGGCGAAGTGCTCAGCGCTTGCGCCGCATCCGCTGTGGGCGCGAGCAGGCTGAGAACGATCGTGATGGTGACGACGAATCGAAGCCGGTGCATGGCCGCTCCCTCGACGACGGGCGCGCTCCCTGAGTAAAACGAGACCGATCATCACGCTATGTGATGATCTCCAGGCTTTCCGTAATCGGACGCGATAAGGGACCCCAATGCACACCAACAGCCGCAACTCGGGCCTTCCGTGTCGGCACGGGCCAGACCGTCCGCCCGAGGCGCAGGCTTTGGCCGTATGCCTTCGTCGAGGCTAGGGTGTGCCGCCGTACTCGGCGGATCGCTCCCCTCGGAGAAGGTGGGAATGGGGCTCATAGATGCAGACCACGCGGGGCTGGTCGTCGCGGCGCAGGCCGGTGACGATCGGGCGCGCGAGGAGCTGATCGCCGCATACCTGCCGTTGGTCTACAACATCGTCGGGCGAGCGCTGAGCGGACATGCCGACGTCGACGACGTCGTCCAGGAGACCCTGCTGCGTGTGGTGCGCGACCTGCCCGCCCTGCGTGCCCCGGAGAGCTTCCGGTCCTGGCTGGTGTCGATCACGCTCCGCCAGATCAACACTCACTGGCACCGGCAACACGCCCTCGCCGACCGGACCACGGTCATCGACGAGGCGCGCCAGATACCGGACGCGGGCGCCGAGCCCGTGGACGTGACGATCCTTCGGCTGCACGTGTCGGACGAGCGGCGCCGGGTCGTCGAAGCCGGCCGGTGGCTCGACCCGGACCACCGGGTGCTGCTGTCGCTGTGGTGGCAGGAGTGCGCCGGTCTGCTCAGCCGGGAGGACATGGCCGCCGCTACGGGGCTCACGGTCGCTCACGTCGGAGTGCGCCTGCAACGCATGCGCGAGCAGCTGGAACTGTGCCGGACGATCGTCGCCGCCCTTGAGGCCGATCCGCGCTGTCCGCAGCTGGACGGGACAGTCATCGGCTGGGACGGTCACCATGCGTCGGTGTGGCGCAAGCGGATCGCGCGGCACACACGTGACTGCACCGTCTGCGGGGCGACGTCGGCAGAACGGGTTCCGGCCGACCTGCTGCCCCTCAGCCTCACGACGCTGGCCGTCCCGGCCGCACTGATCGCCGCGCTGGCCGCCAAGGGCTTGCTGTCGGGTACGGCAGCCAGCGCCGCCGGGCTGGCCGCGGCCCCCGTCGCCGTCGGCACGGCGACGGGGGGAGGCGGTCTGCACGGCGCTCTCATCGGCAAACTCCAGACGGTGACCGCTCATCCGCTGGTGAGCCTCGCGACCGGCGCGGTGCTCATCGCCGGGACCGCCACCTACGCGACCTGGCCCGAACCGGCGCCTCGAGTGCCCGGCGCCACCGCCGCTCCCACGGTCGGCACTCCCACACCCCTTCCCTCGCGCACCACCACCTCGGCCGGACCGTCGCCGGCGAGTCCGTCCCCGGCGGGCCCGGCCTCGGTCAGCCCGTCCGCCGTCGCAGGCACCGTTCCGCTGGGCGCACAGTCGCTGGAGTCCGCGGACAGTCCCGGCCTGTTCGTCACGTACACGGGCGACTTCGCGGCGCTCGGCAGTGTCACCGCGTCCAGCGGCGCGCAGGCACGTCAGCGGGTCACCTTCACGGTCGTCGGGGGACTGGCCGACACGCGGTGCGTCACCTTCCGCGCCGCGGACGGCCGGTATCTTCGCCACTCCTACCTGCGGCTGCGGCTGAGCACCGACGACGGCAGCGCACTGTTCCGTGAAGACGCCACCTTCTGTCCCCGTCCCGGGGCGGTCGCCGGGTCCGTGACCCTGCACGCGCACAACTATCCGGGAACGGTCCTCCGTCACCGCGACGGCGGCATCTGGCTCGACGGCTCCGACGGCACGCGGGCCTTCGCCGGCCAGGCTTCCTTCCTCGTGCGCAGCCCCGGGGCCTGAGCACCGCTCCTCGGGCGGTCCCGACCGAGTCGCACGGTCGCAGCTGGTGCTCCTCCAGTCTGATCTCCCTCGGTTCCTGCGCGACGCCGTGACCTGCGTTCACCGCGGATCAGTGCGGCGCCCCTCTTCCCCGGACGCGACCAGGCCACGGCGTCCGGCATAACGCTTTCTGCCTGAGAGATGCCTCACGGGGCGATCCCGCGGGCGGCGCGACTTTTCTGTTACGAGCCTGCGCGCTCGGAAGCCTCCACTTCAGGGGTGTCCTCCTGCCGCCCGCCATGACGTACCGGCGCGGCAGGGTCCCGACTTCCCCCACTGACGCATCCCCTGAAGAGAGCCCCTCACATGACGCACCACACCCACGAACCCAGGACGACCGGTACGCGGAGCCCCCGAGGAGAATCATGAAGGGCCTGCACCGGCTCCGCCGGCGACGCCGGACATGGGCGATAGGACTGTCGGCCACGGCGCTGGTGGCCGGCGTCGTGACGCTCCTCCCCAGCTCCGCCGGAGCCGCGGGCCTGGGCACCCAGGCGGCCCCCTCGGGCAGGTACTTCGGCACGGCCGTGGCCGCCGGCAGGCTCGGCGACTCCGCGTACACCGCGATCGCCGACCGGGAGTTCAACATGATCACCCCGGAGAACGAGATGAAGTGGGACGCCATCGAACCGTCCCGCGGCAATTTCAACTTCGGCCCCGCCGACCGGATCGTCGACCATGCCCTGGCACGCGGCCAGCGCCTGCGCGGCCACACCACGGTCTGGCACTCGCAGCTCCCCTCCTGGGTCGGCTCCATCCGCGACGCCAGCACACTGCGCGGCGTGATGAACCACCACATCACCACCGAGATGACCCACTACAAGGGCAAGATCTACGCCTGGGACGTGGTCAACGAGGCGTTCGCCGACGGCGGCAGCGGCCGGCTCCGTGACTCGGTCTTCCAGCAGGTGCTGGGCGACGGCTTCATCGAGGAAGCGTTCCGCACCGCCCGCGCGGCCGACTCCTCGGCCAAGCTCTGCTACAACGACTACAACATCGAGAACTGGTCGGACGCCAAGACCCAGGGCGTCTACCGCATGGTCAAGGACTTCAAGTCCCGCGGCGTGCCCATCGACTGCGTCGGGTTCCAGAGCCACTTCGGGACGAGCGGCCCGCCGGCGAGCTTCAAGACCACCCTGGCCGGCTTCGCCGCCCTGGGCGTCGACGTCCAGATCACCGAGCTGGACATCGCCCAGGCATCACCCACCCACTATGCGAACGCGGTCAGCACCTGCCTGTCCGTGGCCCGGTGCACCGGCATCACGGTGTGGGGCGTCCGCGACAGCGACTCCTGGCGCAGCGGCGAGAGCCCGCTGCTGTTCGACAGCGGCGGCAAGCCCAAGCCCGCGTACACCGCCGTCATGAACGCTCTCCACTCCGGCTCCGGCACCACTCCGGGCCAGCCGACCGACGGTACCGGGGAGATCAAGGGCGTGGCCTCCGGCCGCTGTGTCGACATCCCCGGCTCCACCACCGCCAACGGCACCCGCGCGCAACTGTGGGACTGCAATGGACAGGCCAACCAGCGCTGGACCTACACAACCGCCAAGCAGCTGAAGGTGCACGGCGACAAGTGCCTGGACGCCCAGGGCAAGGGCACCACCAACGGCACCCCGGTGATCGTCTGGGACTGCAACGGCGGCGCCAACCAGCAGTGGAACGTCAACACCGACGGCTCGATCACCGGCGTCCAGTCCGGGCTGTGCCTCGACGCCGTCGGCGCCGCCACCGCGAACGGCACCACGATCCAGCTGTACACCTGCGCGTCCGTCAACAACCAGAAGTGGACCTGGACCGCCCCGTCCGGGACGGGCAGCGGCACGTGTGATCTCCCGACGACGTACAAGTGGCGTTCGACGGGTGCCCTCGCCCAGCCGTCGAACGGGTGGGCCGCGGTGAAGGACTTCACCCACGTGGTGCTGGGCGGCAAGCACCTCGTGTACGCGTCGAGCGCGTCGGGAACCTCGTACGGCTCGATGGCGTTCCGCCCGTTCACGAACTGGTCCGACATGGCGTCGGCCGGCCAGACGAAGATGAGCCAGAACGCGGTGGCGCCGACCCTGTTCTACTTCGCGCCCAAGAAGATCTGGGTGCTGGCGTACCAGTGGGGTGCCTCGCCCTTCAGCTACCGCACGTCGAGCGACCCCACCGACCCCAACGGCTGGTCCGCGCCGCAGCCGCTGTTCACCGGCAGCATCCCCCGCACCGAATCCGGCACCGGACCGATCGACCAGACCCTGATCGCCGACGAGAAGAACATGTACCTGTTCTTCGCCGGTGACAACGGCAAGATCTACCGGGCGAGCATGCCGATCGGGAACTTCCCGGGCAACTTCGGCTCGTCGTACACGACGGTCATGAGCGACACGGCGAAGAACCTCTTCGAGGCGCCGCAGGTCTACAAGGTCCAGGGCCAGAACCGGTACCTCATGATCGTCGAGGCTCGGGGGGCGAACGAGCGGCGCTACTTCCGCTCGTTCACGGCCAACAGCCTGAGCGGTGCGTGGACCCCGCAGGCCGGCAGCGAGAGCAACCCCTTCGCGGGCAAGGCCAACAGCGGCGCCACCTGGACCGACGACATCAGCCACGGTGACCTGATCCGCACCAACCCCGACCAGACCATGACCATCGACCCCTGCAACCTGCAGTTCCTGTACCAGGGCAAGTCCCCCACCGCGGGCGGACCCTACGACCAACTGCCCTACCGGCCGGGCGTCCTCACCCTGCAGCGCTGACCTGCCCGATCCACGGTTCCACAAGGAGAAACACCCCCCATGAACAACCCCACCAACGCCGGGCGCCGCGGACGTCACCGCCGCCGCAGGACCGCCACCGTTCTGCTGCTCGGTGTGCCCGCCACCGTCGTGCCGTACCTCCTGTTCGTGCAGGACGACTCGCAGGCCGCGACGGTCGACGACAGTGCCTACTACAAACTGGTCTCCGTGCGCAGCGGCAAGGTGCTGGACGTCAACGCCTTCTCCACCGCCGACGGCACCCGCATCCAGCAGTGGACCGACCAGAACACGGCCAACCAGCAGTGGAGGCTGCGGTCCACCGGCGACGGCTACTACGAGCTGGTGAACCGCAACAGCGGCAAAGTGCTCGGCATAGCCGGCGATTCGACCGCGCAGGCGGCTGCCGCCGAGCAGCAGACCGACAGCTCCTCCGCCTCCCAGGAGTGGCGGATCGACGAGGTGGGCGGTACCGACGCCGTCACCTTCACCTCCCGCAGGAGCGGCCAGGTCCTGGACGTCTCCGGAGGCTCCACGGCCGACGGCGCGGCGGTCATCCAGTACGGCGGCCATGGCAGCACCAACCAGCAGTGGAAGCTGGTGAAGACGGCCGAGGCCCCGGCCACCGGAACCGGACCGTACGCGTGGAAGAACGCCCAGGTGGTGGGCGGCGGTTACGTCACCGGGCTGGTGTTCAACCCCCGGGAGAGGGGGCTGCTGTACGCGCGTACCGACATGGGCGGCGCCTACCGCTGGGACGCCGCGGCCGAGCAGTGGATCCCGCTGACCGACTCGCTCGGCGAGAAGGACTGGAACCTGCTGGGCATCGACGCGGTGGCCACCGACCCCGTGGACCCGAACCGCCTCTACCTCGCGACCGGCACCTACACCAACGACTGGGCCGGCAACGGCGCGATCCTGCGCTCCACCGACCGTGGCCGCACCTTCCAGCGCACCGACCTGCCGTTCAAGCTGGGCGGCAACGAGGACGGTCGCGGGGCCGGTGAGCGGCTGGTGATCGACCCCTCGGACAACCGCACCCTGCTGCTCGGCACCCGCAAGAACGGCCTGTGGCGCAGCACGGACAGCGGTGTGACATGGCGGCAGGTCTCCTCGTTCCCCGTCAAGGACGGGGCGAGCAGCGGTGGCGGCATCTCCTTCGTGACGTACGGCCCGGCCGGCAGCAACACGGTCTACGTCGGCGTCGCCGACAAATCCACCTCCCTGTACCGCTCCACCGACGGCGGCGGCACCTGGCAGGCCGTCCCCGGCCAGCCCACGGGCCAGCTGCCGCAGCACGGCGTGCTCTCCGGAGACGGCTCGCTGTACCTGACGTACACCAACGCCCTCGGACCCAACGGCGTGACGGCGGGCTCGGTCTGGAAGTACGCACCGGCCGGCGGAACGTGGAAGAACGTCTCCCCGTCCCAGGGCGGCTACGGGTTCTCCGGCCTGGCCGTCGACCCGCTCCGGCCGTCCACGGTGATGGTCACCACCCTCGACCGCTGGTGGCCCGAGGACGAGATCTGCCGCACCACCGACGGCGGCACGACCTGGAAGGCACTGGCGGACAAGTCGGTACGGAACGCCTCCGCCGCTCCCTACGTCGGCACCCACACCGGGCACTGGATGACCGCCCTGGCCATCGACCCCTTCGACTCCGGGCACGTGCTGTACGGCACCGGCAACGGCATCTGGCGCAGCAAGGACGCCAACGCCACCGACAGCGGCGGCACCAGCCACTGGACCGCGGGCGCGCGCGGCCTCGAGGAGACCGCGCTGATGGACGCGATCGCCCCGCCCGGCGGTGCCGCTGTCGTCACCGCCATGGGCGACCAGGGCGGCTTCCGCCACGACGACCTGACCAAGGTGCCCGCCGGGCGGCTGGACAACCCGATGATGACCAACAGCACCGACATCGACTTCGCCCAGTCGGCGCCCTCGATGATGGTCCGCGTCGGCCGGGGCGGCGCGCAGGACGGCGCCTACTCCACCGACGGCGGCACCAGCTGGAGCGGCTTCAGGGCCGAGCCCGTGGCCGGCGCCCAGGACGGCCATGTCGCGCTCGCGGCGGACGGCTCCACGATCCTGTGGACCCAGGCCGGTCAGGCCCCGTACCGCTCGACCGACAAGGGGGCGAGCTGGTCGAAGGTCGGCGGACTGGGCACCGACGCCGTCGTCGTCGCCGACCGCTCCTCGGCCAGGACGTTCTACTCGCTGGCCGGTGGCACGCTCCACGCCAGCACCGACGGCGGAGCGACCTTCAGCCCGCGCGCCGGCAACCTGCCCTCCGGCCGTCTTACCGCCGTCCCCGGCGTCGCGGGGGACCTGTGGATCGCCGGCGGCGGCCAGGGGCTGCTGCACTCCACCGACGGCGGCCGCAGCTTCACCGCGCTCACCACGGTGAAGTCCGCCTCCGCCCTCGGCTTCGGCAAGGCCGCACCCGGCGCCTCCTACCAGGCCCTGTACCTGATCGGCACGGTGAAGGACGTCACCGGTGTCTTCCGGTCCACCGACAAGGGCGCCACCTGGCTCCGCGTCAACGACGACGCCCACCAGTGGGGCAGCATCGGTGGCGTCGGCGTCATCACCGGCGACCCGGACACCTATGGCCGCGTCTACATCGGCACCAACGGCCGCGGCCTCCAGTACGGCGACCCCTCCTGACCCCGATACTGGATGCACTCGCGTTCGACGTGAGCTGACGCGCGATCGCCAACAGACTGCCGCAACACGGCCCCGCACGACGGCCTCGGACTGTCCGAGCGGCGTCTGGGCGACGCCCTGCGCGGCCTACCCGCGACGAGTGCGTCATCTCCACCAAGGTCGGCCGGCTGCTGGAGCCGGCCGACCTCGGCGGCGACGACCTCGCCAACCGGACGAACCGATCAGTGCTGGGCCGCGTACTCGCCGCCACTCTCACCCTGGGGTCGGCGCGTGAGATGACGGGGTGTCCGGTTCCGCGGGCGCGCGGGTGGCCTGCTGCCGGCGGCGGTGGACCGCCGTGAGGTCGGCCAGGGCTCTGCGTCCGCCCGTGATCAGCTGGTGGACGGTGTTCGCCGGGTCCTCGGTGTACGCGGTGATCCGGTCGGCTGCGTGCCGTGCGCGGGTGAGCAGGGCACGCTCGACGAACTGGGTGCCCCCATGCTGGGTCATACTTCCGGCGTTTTCGGGACGATGATGCGCCGGGCATACCTGGTGGCGGAGGTGAACGCGATGGAAGCGCGGGTCGGCCGGGTCACCAAGGCACTGGTCATGTTCGGACTGTTGTTCGCGGCCGCAGCGGCCGTGGGCTGCGGACCGGGGTCGGAGCCGGCGACGGGGACCGTACGCGGCACGGTTGTGCGGCCGCCGGGGCGGGACCCGCGGTCCGGCGGAGGCGGTTCGGACGGAGCGGACCCGGCCTGGGTGCCGGTGAACGGCGATCCGGTCCGGGCGCGGGACGGGCGCGGCCGGGTGGTGGCGAGCACGGTCAGCGCGCCGCCCGACGGCGGCTTCCGGTTCGATCTGCCGCCCGGTGTGTACCGGATCGCCGAGGACATCTTCGGCGTGGGTGCGCAGGTACGCGTCCGGGCGGGCGAGACCGTCTCGGTGACGCTGACCATCCCGTCCGTCTGAGTGACGGCTGCCCGCTCAGGCTCGGCTGATGGGGTGCAGTTCATCGGCGAAGGGGTGTCCGCGACAGGCTGCCACTGGCGCTCCTCACGCACGGTGATCACGCTGCTGATCGTCTCGTAACCTCCCGATGAGGAGATCCGCGCGTGAAAGCTGTTCCGGCTCGCCCCGGCATCAGACAGTCACGATCAGTGCTGGGCCGCGTACTCGCCGCCACTCTCACCCTGGGGCTGACGGCCCCCCTGCAGGCGTGGGCCAACACGCCGCCTCCGGCGCCCGCGCCGATCGACCGGGAACTGCTCAGCAGCCCGACGGACCTCACCGAACTGCCCCGTTCGAAGAGTGCCGGCCCGCTCAAGAAGGTCGTGCAGGCCACGCCCGGAGTGGCCATCATCGACGCGTCGGCGTCGGCCTCCAGCGGCGGCGGCAACGAAACGTCCATCGCCGTCAACCCGGCCAACACCAACGAGATCGTGATCACGCGGTTCAACGGGTCCTGGTCGGGAGTCGGTGGCGGCAACGCGGATCTGCTCCACTCCGACGACGGCGGCATCACCTGGACGAACCGGGCCACCATCCCCTTCCACGGCCTGACCGACACGACGAACGGTCCGAACGACCAGACGGTCGACTTCGACCGCAACGGCAACCTCCACGGCGCGTTCCTCACCTGCAGCTCCGCCACCGCTACAGCCGCGTTCTGCGCCACGTCCCACGTGGTGACGGGCTCGACGGACGACCCGACCGACGCGACGCACTGGAGGTGGTTCGGCAACCCGCCCACCCAGGCCACGAGCGGGACGCGCACGGGGACCGACCAGCCGTGGTTGCTGGTCAACCGCGACACCGCGAACGCCAACCAGGACAACGCCTACATCGGCATGCAGGACTTCGGCGGCGCCCCGGACGCGCGGGTGGCCGTCTACGACGGCGCGGCGGCGTCCCAGCCCGCCGGCGTCAGCCGGGACAACATCGCGGGCGCCATGACCCCCCTGGTCACCAACGGCGCTTTGCGTCTGGCCAAGGACCAGCGCAACGGCACGATGTACGCGCTGTACCAGACCTCGACCGGCACCAACCAGACCAACAGCGTGCTCCGCAACCAGCCCGTCAGCGTCACCTGGCGGCTCAACCGGTCGACGAACAACGGGCAGAACTGGAACCTCAACGGCGACAACAACGGCATCGTCGTCGCCACCGAGAACAGCAACCAGGGCCTGGGCTACAAGTTCGGCGGCGTCAACGCACTGCTCGGCGGCAACAACCACGCGGCCGTCGACCCCAGGAACGGCGACGTGTACGTCGCGTACGGCGCCGACACCGCCACCGGCAACAACCAGCTGCGGATGCGCCGGCTCACCGACAACGGCTCGGGCGGACTGAACGTCGGCGCGGCCGTGAACATCTCGGCGTCGACCGACGCGGCGCTGCCGTCCGTCGCGGTCCTCGACAACGGCACCATCGGCGTGCTGTACGACACCTTCGACGGCACCAACACCGCCGGATTCCCGGTCTTCTCCGCGCACCTGGCCCGCAGCACCGACCAGGGAGCCACCTTCACCGACACCCTGCTGCAGACCTTCTCGTCCCCGCAGACGGACCAGACCGGCTGTGACACCCGCCCGCAGCCGCCGAACCCGAACCCGCCGAACCTGAACTGCGCCCGGCAGCGTGTCCTCGGCGACTACCAGCAGCTGAAGGCCGTCGGGAACACCTTCTACGGCGCCTTCCCCGGCCACACCGGCGGCCGCGACCCCGTCGGATCGCCGCCGATCCACGCCCTGTTCTTCAGCATCCCGCAGCGCACCGAGACCTCCCTGTCGTCCTCGGCCAACCCCTCGGTGTACGGCCAGCCCGTGACGTTCACCGCAGCCGTGCGGCCCGTACCGGACGGCGGCACCGCGAGCTTCACCGTCGACGGCAACGCCCTCGGCGGAGCGGTCCCGGTCGACACGACGACCGGCCGGGCCACCTCGGACTCGATCTCCACGCTGAGCGTGGGCGACCACACCGTGAACGCCACCTACAGCGGCACCACGGACTTCCGGGGCAGCACAGCCGACGCCCTCACCCAGACGGTGAGCAAGGCACCGACCGTCACCACGCTCACCTCCAGCTCCAACCCGTCCTCGTACGGCCGACCGGTGACCTTCACGGCCGTCGTCTGCCCGAGCGGTGCCAGCACCATCCCCACGTCGGCACCGACGGGCACGGTCACCTTCCGCGACGGCACCACCGTGCTGGGCACTGCAACACTGACCCCTGGCGGCGGTACCAACTGCGCACGGGCGACGCTCACCCACGCGAACCTCCTGCCCGGCAGCCACACCATCACGGCCCAGTACAGCGGGGACGGGAACTACCTGGCCGGTGACGCCGCGAGCCTGACCCAGACGGTGGCCTGCACCCGGACCATCACCGGCGACTACCCCCGTGACGTGTTCGCCAGCCGCGAGAGCACCTGCATCATCGACGCGAACGTGGGCGGCACGGTCCACGGCATCTCGCAGGGTGCACTGTTCATCGGCAACTCCACCATCGACGGCAGCGTCCTGTCGTCGCGCGGCACCCTGTTCGCCATCTGCGACAGCCTGATCGACGGAACCGTCGCCGTCGACCGCGCCACCGGCTTCGTCCTCCTGGGCGACCCCGGCGACGACGGCTGCGCGCCCAACCTGATCACCGGAGGTGTGCAACTGTCCGACAACAGAGCCGGTGCCGAACTCGTCTCCAACGACATCCGGGGCTCCGTCCAGGTGAACGGCACCACAGGCAGCGGACCGTTCCCGATCGACAACCGGGCCGCGATCGTGGGCAACACGATCGGCGGATCGCTCAGCTGCGCCCGCAACGTGCCCCCGCCCACCAACCGCGGTGTCCCGAACACCGTGACCGGTAGCCGCCGCGGGCAGTGCGCAGCCCTTTAGGCGTACGGCGACAGCCATGGTGAAGGCCGCCACCCATGCTGGGGGGCGGCCTTCATCGCGTTTCGCGGCTCCTGCAGTCCCCGGATCAATGCATACGCGGAAACTCTAGTTTACGCGGGGCTTTTCGTGAACTATGGTTGTCGCATGACGGCCTCTGAGATCACCCCAGAAGAGCAGGCAGAGCTGGACAGGGCCCTGTACGACGCCTTGAACCCCCTGGCCTCGGCCATCCGCGCCCGGGAGACCGGGTTGTCCGCCGACCGTATGTGGGACGCGAGTCCGGTCGAAGTGGCGCTGTCCGTCCTGGCCGCGTGGAAGGTGCTGGATGGCCAGGTCAAGCGGCTCACGGAGCGGGCGGCGGTGACCGCCGGCTCCTACGGCGCGAGCTATGAGCAGTTGGGTGCTGTCTGGGGCATCACCCGGCAGGGCGCCCGTAAGAAATGGCCCGATGCCGTCAGCCGCCCAGCACCCGCGACAGCGGGCAAAAGCACGCTTGCGCTGTTCGGAGGGACTGCTGAGCTGGTGCAGTCGCCTTCCGGCGGTTGGGGCTGGACCGGCCGAGGCGCTGATGGAGCATCCGGCGCGGCTGCCGATGGGGCGCCGTACGCGAGCGCAGAGGAAGCGGCGGCCCACGCGGGCGCGTTCCTCAAAGAACACGCCCTCGGCATCGGCGATCAGTCCTAGAGTTTCTCGCGTCGGTCTCGCGTCGGTCACCCTGCGGGCGGCAGCCATGGCTGTGCCTGCGCACCCTGTGCCCGGCGCGGCGGCGGCCGGGCGCGGCAGAACCGTCGGCGCGCAGGCTCGCTGCTCCGGCCCTCGCGATCGGGGTGGTCGGCGGGGTCTACGGGATCGGCGGCGGTTCCCTGCTCGGGCCCCTCCTCGCCGCGCGCGGCCTGCCCATGGCACGCATCGCACCGGCCACCCTCGCAGCCACCTTCACCACCTCGATCGCCGGGGCCGCCGCCTACGCCGTGCCGGCCCTGGCGAGCCCCGGGCCCGTTGCGCCCGACTGGTGGTTGGGCCTGGCCTGACCCCCGGGCGACCGACTCGGTGGCCGCGCGGAGCGTACATGATCACCGTCATCCCGGCGAGGCATACCGGCGCGCCGAAGACATCGAAGCGGCGCCCCGCCCCCTTCAAGGGGAGCCGTCATGCCGGACCCTGCTGCTGACCCCCATCCTCGGCGTGCTCGAGAGGCGTGGATCAGCTGGCGGCCGGTCTGGGTGACGGTGATCACGGATGCCCGCGGGGGAGTCCTGCGTACCCTTGGGGGGTCGTCGCGGTGAGATCTGGTGGGGCGAGCGACGTCCTGCCGTCGATGCCTGATGATGCGTCAGGAAAGTCAGCGGGTGGTCGGCATGAGTCCTGCGGAACCTGGGGACAGCTGTCTGGACCCGCGACTCGTTGTAGGGTGTGGAAACAGCCCTTGACCTGCAGAAACGCAGGCAGGGAGCCTTAGTCCAGGAGTACCTCAGTGATACGCACCATGTTCAAGTCGAAGATCCACCGCGCCACCGTGACCCAGGCCGACCTGCACTACGTCGGGTCCGTCACCGTCGACGCGGAGCTGATGGAGGCCGCCGACCTGCTGCCCGGCGAGCTGGTCCACATCGTCGACATCGACAACGGAGCCCGCCTCGAGACCTATGTCATCGAGGGCGAGCGCGGCTCCGGCGTCATCGGGATCAACGGCGCGGCCGCCCACCTCGTACACCCCGGCGACCTGGTGATCCTCATCAGCTACGCGCAGCTCCAGGACGCGGAGGCGCGGAGCTTCGTGCCGCGCGTCGTGCACGTCGACGGCGACAACCGCATCGTGGAGCTCGGCAGCGACGCGTCCGCGCCCGTTCCCGGCAGCGACACGGCCCGCAGTCCGCACGCCGTGCCCGCCCAGGTCTGAGCCCGCCCGGTCCGCCCGGCTCCTCCCCGAGGGGCCGGGATCCGGCGGGCGCGGCCGGGGCGGTGGGGCGACCCTGGAGAGGGAGCCCCCGTAAGGCCCCGTGCGGCGGAGTCTCCGCGCCAGGGGTCCCGTCGACCGGGAGGTCCGTCATGACCCACCCTTCCCCCGAGCCGCTGCCGCCGTCGCCGATCCCGCCGCCGGTTCCCTCGCCGCCGCCCGTGCCCCCGCCGAACCCGGTGCCGGTCCCGCCGGATCCGTCACCCACCCCGGTGCCGCAGCCGGGCGGGCCCGTACCGGAACCCGAGCCTCAGCCCGAACCCGGCCCCGCCGGCGGCTGACCGGATCCAACGCGGAGGTGACACAAGGAGCTTGAGGTTTCGCGCAAGCCCTTGTCACGGAGCGTGCACCACCCCTAACTTGGACGGCTGCTGCTGTGTTCAAGGGGGGCCCATGGCCGTACGCGGACGTCACCGCCGCCACCAGCCGAGCCGGATCAACCGTGCCTCGCTCACCGTCACGGCGGGAGGCGCCGGAATGGCGCTGCCGCTGATCGGCGCGGGCGCCGCACAGGCCGCCTCGCTCGACGTCTGGGAGAAGGTCGCGTCCTGCGAGTCCTCCTCCAGCTGGCACATCAACACGGGCAACGGCTACTTCGGCGGCCTCCAGTTCACCCAGTCCACCTGGGAGCGGTACGGCGGCACGCACTACGCCCCGCGCGCCGACCTCGCCTCCAAGGACCAGCAGATCGCGATCGCCGAGCGCGTCCTCAAGGGCCAGGGGCCCGGCGCCTGGCCGTCCTGCGGCCCCCGCGCGGGGCTCGCCCGGGGCGGCGAGACGCCCGGCGCCGCCCCCGGGCGCGCCGGCGGGAACGACGTCCGCACGGCCTCCGTGCCGGGCCAGCGCCTCCTGCCCGAACAGCCGGCGCGGAGCGCGAGCCCGACGACCGTGCCCACCGTGCGCGAGATGTACACGGTGACGCCCGGCGACTCCCTGTCGAAGATCGCCCGGGACGAGCACGTCAAGGGCGGCTGGCAGCGCCTGTACGAGGCCAACCGGCCGGTCGTCGGCGACGACCCCGACCTCATCCTCCCCGGCCAGCGCCTGACCCTCCGCATCACGGCGCCGAAGAAGGCCGAGGAGAAGGCAGCGGAGAAGGCCGCAGGGAAGACCGCGGAGAAGGCGGCGCCCAAGACCGCGCCCAAGACCGCGCAGAAGGCCGTCCCGCGAGCGGCCAAGGCCGCACCCCCCAAGGCCGCACCCCCCAGGACCGCACCCCCCAGGACCGCGCCTCCCAAGACCGCGCCCCCCAAGTCCGCGGCGACCCCGAGGCCGGCCCACAAGCCCGCCCCGAAGCCGGCCACCCAGCAGGTCCACAAGCCCGCCACCAAGCCGGCCGCCGCCTCCTATTCCGCGCCCGTCTCCGCGGACATCGGCACCCGGTACGGCACCCGCGGTTCCTCCTGGTCCAGCGGCTACCACACCGGAGTCGACTTCCCCGTGCCCACCGGCAGCTCGGTCAAGGCCGTCGCCGGCGGCCGGGTCGTCTCCGCCGGGTGGGGCGGCGCGTACGGCTACCAGATCGTCATCCGCCACGACGACGGCCGCTACAGCCAGTACGGGCACCTCTCCGCCCTCACCGTCCGCGAGGGCCAGCGGGTGCAGGCCGGTCAGCGCATCGCCCGCTCAGGATCGACCGGCAACAGCTCGGGACCGCACCTCCACTTCGAGGTTCGGACGGGTCCCGGGTACGGCTCCGACATCGACCCCCTGGCCTACCTCAGGGCGCGGGGAGTCTCCCTCTGACGCGACCGAGCGGTCCGATGACACCGAGAGCGACTCCGGCGGGACCGTCATGCGGTCGAGCGTGAGCTGGACGAGGCCGCCCGCGGCGACCGCGCCGCAGATCAGCGCGGCGACGGTGCCCGCCGCGCCGTAGCGGAAGCTCTCGCCGAACAGCGTCACGCCGACCGCCGCCGCGACCACCGGGTTCACCACCGTGACGGTGGCCAGCGGGGCGGCGAGGCCCGCGCCCCGGTACGAGGCCTGGGAGAGCAGCAGGCCGGTCACCGCGAACGCGGAGAGCACGAGCAGCCCCGTCCACTCGGCGAGCGGGGCCGAGGCCGTCCACTCCTCGGCCACCGACTTGGTGAGGACCGAGGCCATGCCGAAGGAGACGCCCGCGGCCGCGGCGAGCACGACGCTGCGCAGGACGGACCGGCCCACCAGGTGCGCGGCCGTGAAGAGGACGGCCACCGCGGCGAAGGTGGTGCCCGCGAGCAGCCAGCGTTCCCCGTCGGAGAGGGACCGGGCCTCGGCACCGCCGGTGAGGCTGAGGAGTCCCGCGAGGCCCACGGTGGCCATCAGCGCACCGCGCCAGGCCCGCCCCCCGGCCCTGCGGCCGACGAACAGGGCCGCCATGGGCAGCGCGAAGACGATGGTGAGCGCACCCAGCGGCTGGACCAGGCTGAGCGGCCCGTACGCCAGGGCGGCGACGTGCAGGCTCGCGCCGACGCCGTTCAGCAGGACGGACACCCACCAGGCAGGGCTGCGCAGCGGCGCGTAGCGCGGGCCGGCGGCGGAGGCCGCGACGCGCTCCTGCACGATCGCCGCGGCCGCGTAGGCGACCGCGGAGGCCAGGGCCAGGGCGACGGACAGCATGAGTGGGCTCATACCTTCCACGATCTCTCTTCCCGGCCGTTCACGTCGTCGTACCAGGGGACGTCTTCGCGGATACCGCCGACGCAGTACACGGCCCGCGCATACGACCTCGGATGTACACCCGCGCAGGTCGGAACGGGTGCAAAGCGGCCTTTCCGGCCGGCCGGGGGCGGCTCTCCGGGACCCCGCGGAGAAGTTACGGTGAGGCCGGGCGACAGGAATCCCGGGCGGGGGGCGTACGGACATGGATCTCGGCACGAGCGGTGACGGTGGATCGCCGGGCGGCTTCTTCGTCCTGCGGACCACCGCCCCGGCGGCCGGCGGCGCGCACCGCCCGCTGGCCCGCCTGTACGCGGGGGAGGACGGCCCCCTCACCGCGCGCGTGGACCACGTCACCGCCCGGATCGGGGCCCCCGAACGGCGCGTCGGGGCCTCCGTCGCCCACCTCGGGCTCGCCGCCCGGCTCTGGTCCACCGCCCTCGGCCCCGCCGCGCTGCACGGCCGCTTCCCGCGCCTCGACCCCGCCGAGCTGTACTGGGACGGGGCGTCGACCGCGCCCGACGACCTGTGGTGGGCCGGCACCGAGACCCGCCCCGGGACCGTGGACGAACTGCGCGCCGCCGTCCAGGAGGCCCATCTCGTCCCGCTGCACGCGGCCCTGCGCCGCGACGGGAACGTCTCCCCGCGGCTCCTCTGGGGCAACGCCGGCTCCGCCCTCGCGGGCGCCCTGCGCGAGCTGATCCGCTGGTCGCGCGCCCACGGGCGTCCGGAGGCGGCCGAGCGGGCCGCCGTCCTGGTCTCCGGCCTCCTGGACCACCCGGACCTCGCCGGGACCCTCCGCGGCCCCCGGCTGCGCCGCACCAGTTGCTGCCTCTACTACCGGGCCCCGGGCGGCGGGCTGTGCGGCGACTGTGTCTTCGACCACGCTCCCCGAACGGGTTTGGAGGCGCGGCCCCCCGCTCCGTAAAGTTGGGTCTTTGAAAGCCCGCGAGCGGCGACGTACGAGCGAACGAGGAACCCGAAGGCCATGACGGTGACCGAAGAATTCCAGGACTACGGCCCGGGCATCGACCCCGAGCGCCTGGCCGTCTGCCTGAGCGTCCTCGACGAGCTCGACAAGATCGAGGTCGACCACCCGGACGCGATCGCCGTCCGGCGCGCCACCGCCGGGATCTACCGGACCGTGAAGCAGCGCCGCCGTCAGGAGCGCCGGGCCGCGAAGACCGCGAACGACAAGGCGGTCACCGAGGCCACGGCCACCGGCTCCGCGCAGCGCATCGACGACGAGACCGAGGGCCTGCTGCCCAGCTCCGTCACCGAGGAGGGGCGGATCGCGGGGATACTCCAGCGCCCGCGCTCCTGCTACGTCTGCAAGACGCGGTACGTCGAGGTCGACTACTTCTACCACCAGCTCTGCCAGAAGTGCGCGGCGGAGAACCGGGCCAAGCGGGAGGCCCGCGCCGACCTCACCGGCAAGCGCGCCCTGCTCACCGGCGGCCGCGCCAAGATCGGCATGTACATCGCGCTGCGGCTGCTGCGCGACGGCGCCCACACCACCATCACCACGCGCTTCCCCAAGGACGCCATCCGCCGTTTCAAGGCGATGGAGGACTCCGCGGACTGGATGCACCGCCTGGAGGTCGTCGGCATCGACCTGCGCGACCCCGCCCAGGCCGTGGCGCTCGCCGACCAGATGACCGAGGCCGGCCCGCTCGACATCCTCATCAACAACGCGACGCAGACCGTGCGCCGGCTGCCCTCCGCGTACGCCGCGCTCGTCGAGGGCGAGGACGCCCCCCTGCCCGCGGGCGAGCTCCCCGCCCACCACGTCATCGGCGCGTTCAACTCGGGCGCGGTCGGCGAGCTCGTCGGCTCGTCCGAGCTGCCCGCCGGCGTGCGTGACCTGGAGGCCCAGCAGGTCGCCGACCTCGCGCTGGTCGCGGGCAACGCCACCATCGCCAAGCACCTCGACGGCACCGCCATCGACGCCGGCGGCCTCGTGCCCGACGTCGTCGACTCCAACACTTGGGTGCAGAGCATCGAGCAGATCTCCCCGGTGGAGCTCCTCGAGACCCAGCTGTGCAACTACACGGCGCCGTTCATCCTGATCAGCAAGCTGCGGCCGAGCATGGCCGAGGCGGCGAAGAAGGCGGCCAGCGGCCGTGCCTACGTCGTGAACGTGTCGGCGATGGAGGGCGTCTTCAGCCGCGGCTACAAGGGCGCCGGCCACCCGAACACCAACGCCGCGAAGGCCGCGATGAACATGGTGACGCGGACCAGTGGCCAGGAGATGTTCGAGACCGACGGCATCCTCATGACCTCGGTCGACACCGGCTGGATCACCGACGAGCGTCCCCACTTCGACAAGCTGCGCCTCGCCGAGGCCGGTTTCCACGCCCCGCTCGACCTCGTCGACGGCGCCGCCCGGGTGTACGACCCGGTCGTGCGCGGCGAGGCGGGCGAGGACCTGTACGGCTGCTTCCTGAAGGACTACGCGCCCGCCAACTGGTAGGAGACCCCGCAGTACCGCGGGTCCCGCGGTCCTGACAAGAGCGCCCCACCGGCCCGGTGGGGCGCTTTTTCGGCTCCATTCACTCGATCGCATCACACTTTGGAGCCCGGTAGAGCGCATGCGTGCTCATTTGGTTAATCTGAGGCACACGGTCGGCCACCGAGGAGACACACATTCCTCACGGCCTTCCCGGGACAGGCCTGCCACCAAGGCCGCGGTCCCGCCACAAACGGCGCCACCGCGACCGCCCGGCACCTCTCCCACATTGACGCGACACAAAGGAGTGCGCGGTGACACCCGAACTGACGAAGCAGGAACCGCGACCGGCCGAACGTACCGAGCGGCCGCGCCGCAACGGCGAGCTGGGCAGCCTCGAGGTGTGGGCCCACGCGGCCCCGATCCGGCTCGCGGGTTACGAGGAGGACCTCGCCGAGCCCCACATCCTGCCCGGTATCGACTGATCTCTTCGCTTCACCCCCGGGTGCCCCCGGCCGTCCGCGGCCCGGGGGCACCGGCGCGTTCAGCGGCTGGTGTCGGTGGGTTCCCGCAGGCGGATCGGCGGCAGGTACTCCCGTACCAGCGTCCGGTGCCACCAGGCCCCGGTCTCCCGGAGCTCGCGCCAGGTCGTGTACCGGTAGCGGTAGAGCCGGGCGCGGACGAGGGCCGGTGGCGCGTCCGGGAACGGGTTGTGGGCGAGCAGCCGCAGGGTGTCCCGGTCGTTCTCGAGGAGCCGCTCGACGAAGGGCCCGAACCACTCGCGCGCGTACCCGGGGGAGAGCGCGGCGAACCACATCAGCCAGTCGAGCCGCAGGTGGTAGGGGGCGAACTGCCGGGGCAGCCGGCGCGGATCGCCCGGCTTGCCCTTGAAGCCGTACTCCCGCCACACCGTGCCGGGGTGCGGCACGTGGTCCTCGGTGCCCTCGACGACGATCTCGTCCCGGATCCGGCCGACGGTGCCGAAGGCCCCGTAGCTGTTGACCAGGTGGTACGGGTCGTACGAGCGGTTCATCGCCTGGTGCTTGGAGAGCAGGTTCCGCGCCGGGCGGTAGCTCCGTACCAGGACGAAGGCGGTCACCGCCACGACCGTGACCACGTACCAGAGCGGGGGATCCGGCTGGGGGTGCTCGCCGACGACCGGGGAGGCGTCCACGACGGAGAGCGCGAGCACGATCGTGAGCCAGTTCAGCCAGGCGAAGTTGCCGGAGAGCACCAGCCACAGCTGGGTCGCCACCATCAGGCCGGCCGCGATCGTGGCCACCGGCTGCGGGGCGAAGATCAGGAACGGGACGAACAGCTGGACGACGTGGTTGGCGGCCACCTCCACCCGGTGCAGGGGGCGGGGCAGGTGGTGGAAGAACCAGCTCAGCGGGCCGGGCATCGGCTGGGTCTCGTGGTGGTGGTAGAGGCAGGTCAGGTTCCGCCAGCAGGGATCGCCGCGGATCTTGATGAGCCCGGCGCCGAACTCGACCCGGAAGAGCAGCCAGCGCAGCAGGAACAGGACGAGGACGGGCGGCCCGGTGTCGTCGTTGCCGAGGAAGACGGCGAGGATCCCGGTCTCCAGGAGCAGCGACTCCCAGCCGAAGGAGTACCAGGTCTGGCCCACGTTCACGATGGACAGGTACAGCCCCCACAGCACCAGCCAGAGCAGCATCGAGACCGGCAGCGGCACGGCGTCCCCGGCGCCCGCGACGAGCGCGAGCGCGAGGCCGAAGCCCGACCAGGAGACGGTCGCGAAGAGACGGTCGGAGTAACGCCAGTGGAAGAGCGAGGGCGTGTGGCGCGGGCCGGTCCTGCGCACGTACTCCGGTACGGGGAGCATGCCGCGCTCGCCGATCAGCGCCCGGAACTGGAGGGCTGCCGACAGGAACGCCACGCAGTACAGCCCGGCCAGGCCCCGCTGGAAGACGATCCGGCCCAGCCACAGGTCGGGTGCGGTGAACCACTCCATCACCACCAGTATCGGCCCGGGGTCACGTCCTGACGAGACGCGCGAGGGTCCGGCCGAGGCGGCGGGCGTAGGCGTGCTGAAGGCGCGGGATCACGGGCCCGGCGAGGCGGGTGTACCAGGTGGCGGGGCGGCTGAAGGCGGTGACCGTGAAGCGGACCGTGCCGTCCGGGTCGAGGGTCACGACGAAGGACTCCTCGCCGCACTCCGCGTGCCCGGTGAGGGTGCCGTAGGCGAAGCCGATGCGGTGCTCCTCGTACGCCGTCCATATCACCTCGCAGGGGACGCCGAACCGGAGCGGGCCGGCGCCGAGCGACACCTTCAGGCGGGCGCCGGGCTCGGCGCGGTCGGTGTCGGCGTGGACGCCCGCTCCGGAGGCGCGGTGCATCCGCCAGGTGGTGACGGCCGCCCCGGCGGTCTCGAAGGCGGCCCGGCCGTGGCCGACGACCGCGCTGTGCCGCAGGTGGTGGTAGCCGTCGGGGAGGGCCTCCGGGGTGCGGGTGGTGCCGACCTCGCGGTAGGTGAGGCTCGGGCGGTGGGCGGGCCGGGCGAGGCTGTCCATCAGGCGGGTCATGCCGGGAGCTCCGTTCGGGGGCGGGCGGGGAGGGTCGGGATCGTGCGGTCGGTCTGCGGGCGGGTGGGGAGGGGCGGGGTCGTGCGGTCGGTCCGGATCGTGCGGTCGGTCTCCGGGCCGGCCGAGAGCGACCGGACCGTGCCGTCCGTCCGCAGGCGGCGCCTGGCGAGGAGCGCGCAGACGGCGAAGCCGAGGGCGTTGCCCAGGCCGTGCGTGGCGGCCGTCCAGGTCAGCGAGAGGTGGGGGAGACCGGTGGCCTCGCCGAGCGCCCAGCTGAGCGCGAGCAGCATGGTGACGGCGAGGACCAGGGCGGAGACGGCGAGCAGCCCGCGGGTGAGGCGGTCGGCGGCGAGTTCGCGGCGCTCGCGCAGGGTCAGCACGGAGACCGCGGCCATGCCGGCCGTCAGGACGACGGCCCCCGCGAGCTCGGCCCAGTCGTCGACGAAGTAGCCGAGCAGGACGAGCAGGGTGCCGGCGGGGACGCTGAGCGCGGCCAGGCGGGCGGCGGGACCGTCGGAGGCCCGGCTGACGAGCCCGGCGACCAGGGCGGCGGCGAAGCCCGCGAAGTGGAAGTGCGGGACGGTCAGCGCGAGGATGTCGAGGTCGAAGCCGAACAGCGGGTACGAGGCCCGCTCCGCGACGAGCGCGAGACCGGCGACGGACGGCGCGGTCAGGGCGGAGAGGACGGCGATCTCGCTCGGCCGGAGCGAGCGGGTCAGCATCAGCCGGGCCGGGGCCTGGAGCGCCAGCGCCAGGGTCGCGAGGGCGTAGACGCCGGCGAGCGCGGCGGCGAGGCCGGACCGGGGGAGCCAGAGGGACACGGCTCCCGGGACGGCGAGCAGGGGCCAGGCGCGGCGGAGCGGGTCCCAGCCGGGCGGCCGGGGGCCGTCGAGGAGCGCGAGCCCCGTCGGTACGACCCAGAACATGCCGATCATCACGACCGAACCCACCAGGACCGACAGCGCGGTCATACGTCAGCACCCCCACTTGAACACGTTCAACTGACAGGCCGAGCGTAGGGCCTCTCTTGAACGTGTTCAAGTCCCCGGCGCGACGGACCCGGTCGGCTGCGCTCCGCTTGCGGGCCCCTACGCACTGCGACAGACATGAAGGACTGGCCGCACACCGGGCGCCGGGCCCGGGGAGAGAAAGTCGGGAGAACCAGGTGCGCTCATCCCTCCGCCGGACGCGGCGAACCGGCCTCGCGGCCGCGGCGCTCGTCCCGGCCCTGCTGCTCACGGGCTGCGACTCCGTGTGGGAAGGCGCCGCCGGCGAACCCGCCGCGGCCCCCGTCCAGGAGGACGTCTTCCTCCAGGCGCTCGGCGCCCACGGCCCCGACCCCTTCACCGCCTCCACCGTCCGCAACACCGCACCGCCCGCCGCCTCGAACCGGCCGCCGGCCGAGGGCGCCGAGCAGGTCCGCGAGGTCACCGGCTCCACCCCCGGCCTCTACGGCGGCACCCGCGCCGTCGGCAGCTGCGACGTCGAACAGCAGGTCGCCCTCCTGGCCGCGGACCAGGCCAAGACACGTGCGTTCGCCGACGCGGCCGGCATCCCCGAGTCCCACGTCGCCGACTGGCTCCGCGGGCTCACCCCGGTCGCCCTGCGCGCCGACGTCCGCGTCACCGACCACGGCTACCGCGAGGGCAAGCCGCGCCCCTTCCAGGCCGTCCTGCAGACCGGTACGTCGGTCCTCGTCGACCAGTACGGCGCCCCGCGCGTCCGCTGCGCCTGCGGCAACCCCCTCCGCAGCCCCGCCGCCGACCGGAGCGGCATCCACCAGGGAGAGGCCTGGGAGGGCTTCGACCCCGACCGCGTGATCACCGTCAAGCCCACCAGCTCCGTCCTCGGCAGCCTGGTCATCGTGAACACCACCGACCGCACCTGGATCGAGCGGCAGACCGGCAGCGACGGCGCCGAGGACCGGAAGCCCGACGTGGAGCCCGCCTGCGACCCCGACGCCTGCGCCCTCGCCGGGGCCGGCACGCCCGACCCGACCGGCCCCGACCGGCCCACCTCCCCGGACCCCGCCTCCCCGGCCCCCGTGCCGCCGCCGCCCGGCTCCACGGACCCCCTCCGGCCGGCGCCCACGAGCCCGCACCACGACATCCCCGACACGAGCACCGAGCCGACGGCGCCGACCGCCCCCGATCCGTCCACGGAGCCGTACCCCGACCCGTACACCGAGCCCGTCCCCGACCCGTTCGCGGAACCCCCCGCCGTCCCCGACGGCGAACTGCCGCCCGACGAGCTCTTCCCGGCCGGTCCCGTGCCCGACCAGCCGGAGACCTTCCAAGGGTGAAACGGATCTTCCTGGTGCGGCCGGGCGGGGCTGCGCCTAGCGTGGCCCCATGAGTGCGGGCAGCGGGGGCGGGGAGGCGATCGTGCGGCTCGGCCGTGCGCCGGAGGCACCGGAGAGCGGCACACGGATCCTGGCCGACTACGGCTCCGCCTTCCGGATGGGCGGATTCGACTGGGACCTGCTCACCGGCACCATGGCCATGGACCCGGCCGCCCTCGACGTCTTCGACATGGACCCCGAGGAGTACGACGGCCGGCCCGAGAGCCTGGGCCCGCGCGTGCTGCCCGACGAGGGCAGCCGCCTCGACGCCCTCGTCGCCCAGGCGCTCAAGGACGGCAGCGAGCAGTACGGCGCGTACTTCCGCATCCGCCGCCGCGACGGCAGCCACCAGTGGACCCACACCCAGGGCCTCGTCCACCGCGACGAGGCCGGCCGGCCCGTCCGCATCATCGGCATCCTGCGCGACGCCACCCACGAACTCACCGAGTCCGCCGCCCGGCTCGGCCTCGACGAAGGGCGCAGACAGCGCGCCGGGGTCGTCGAGGGCACCACGGCGGCCCTCGCCTACGCCCGGACCGTGCAGGACGTCATCGACCTGCTCAACGACTCGCACGCGCTGGAACACTTCGGCGCCGCCAGCCTCGTCATGGGCCTCCTCGAAGCCGGGCGCATCCACCTCGTCGCCGAGGGGCCCGACGGGGCCTTCGTGCCGGGCACCCGGTTCACCCGGGTGGACGAGCCGTACCCGATGAGCGAGGTCATCAGGACCCTGCGCCCCCGGTTCATCGACTCGGCCCGCGACTTCGCCGAGTCCTTCCCCGTGCTCTGGCCGCACATCAGCGGGCTCGGCATCACCGCGGCCGCCTATCTGCCGCTCATCGCCCAGGCCCGCCCCATCGGCGCGCTCGGCCTGCTCTACAGCGACAAGACCGGCTTCAGCGAGGACGAGCGGACCCTGCTCGTCGCCCTCGGCAGCAGCATCGCCCAGAGCCTCCAGCGGGCCATGCTCTACGAGCAGGAGCACGACCTCGCCGAAGGGCTCCAGCAGGCGATGCTGCCCCGCCGGATCCCCGAGGTGCCCGGCGCCCAGACGGCCGTCCGCTACCGCTCCGCGCGGCTAGGCCGGGACATCGGCGGCGACTGGTACGACGTCATCGCGCTGCCCGGCGGCCGGGTCGGCTGCGTCATCGGCGACGTGCAGGGCCACGACACCCACGCGGCGGCCGTCATGGGCCAGCTGCGCATCGTGCTGCGCGCCTACGCCGCCGAGGGCCACCCGCCCGCCACGGTCATGGCCCGCGCCTCCGTCTTCCTCCATGAACTCGACACCGAACGCTTCGCCACCTGCACGTACGCGGAGGTCGACCTCGGCACCGGAGTCGTCCAGGTGGTGCGGGCCGGCCATGTCGACCCGCTGATCCGGGAGATCGACGGCGGCTGCCGCAGACTCCCCGTGGAGGGCGGCCTTCCGCTCGGGCTGTCCGCGGAGTTCGGCCGCCTCGACTATCCGGTGACCACCCTGGAGCTGGACCCCGGCCAGACGCTGATGCTCTACACCGACGGGCTCGTGGAGAAGCCCGGCGCCGACCTCGACGAGGGCCTCCAGTGGCTCTCCTCGCTCGTCCGGCGCGGCCCCGCCGACCTCCAGCACCTCGCCGACCACCTGTGCGACGTCGTGGCCGACCGGGGCGGCGAGGACGACGTCGCGATCCTGCTGCTGCGCCGCCACGGCACGTACCACCCGCGGGGCACCGGCCGCTTCCAGCAGCACGTGGCCCAGAACGACCCGGAGGCGCTGAGCTCCGCCCGGCACATGATCCGGGCCGCCGTCCGGGCCTGGGGCGCGGGGGAGCGCGCCGACGAGATCGAGCTGGTCGCCGACGAGCTGATGACCAACGCCCTGATGCACACCGACGGGGGAGCGATCGTGACCCTGCGGATCCTCACCGGTCCCCCGCGCCGGCTGCGGGTCGAGGTGGAGGACCGGTCCAGCGCGCTGCCCCGGCGCCGCGAGGCCGGGGACGCGGGCGTGTCGGGTCGCGGACTGCTCCTGGTCGACCGGCTCTCCGACGCGTGGGGCGTGGAACCACGGGGTGGCGGCAAGTGCGTGTGGTGCGAGTTCACCGTGGAGCGCTGAACTTGTTAACTGAGCGTGAACTGATCGTACTTGACCGTAACTGACGGTACGCGATTGACTTCCTTCGCCACCTCCCCGCGTAGGACACGTCGTAGTACACCGCAGAACACCGCAGGACACCGCCGGACAAGAGGACACTGTGAGCAGCGAGCTACTGGCACCCCTGGACCTGGCCTTCTGGCACCTCGAATCCACCGAACACCCCCTGCACCTCGGGGCCCTCGCCCACTTCGGCCCCCCACCCGCCACCGCCGGGAACGAACCGGCCGACATCCTCGGACTCCTCGCCCGGCGCGCCGCCGCCGTCCCCCGCCTCCGGATGCGCGTCCGCGACGTCCTGTTCCCCGTCGGCGGCGCCGCCTGGAGCGCCGACCCCGACTTCGACGTACGCCGGCACGTCCACGAGATCACCCTCCCCGGCACCGACTTCCCCGCCGAGACCGCCCGGCTCGCCGCCGAACTCATGGAACGTCCCGTCGCCCGCGGCCTCCCGCCCTGGGAGATGTACCTGCTCAGCGGCGCCCCCGACGGCTCCTTCGCCGTCCTCGTCAAACTCCACCACGCCCTCGCCGACGGCATGCGGGCCGTCGCCATCGGCGCCGGGATCTTCGACGAGATCGCCGCGGGACGACGTCCCTCCGGCCGCGTCCGCCCCGTCCCCCCGCGCTCCTGGCTCCCCGGCCCCGGCCGCCTCATCGGCATCGCCCGGGACCGCCTCGGCGACCTCGGCCGGGCCGTCGAGGTCGGCGCCTCGGTCGTCGGCTCCTCCGTCGCCCGCGCGGGCCACCTCGACCCGCGCCCCACCGGCCCGCTCGCCGCCGAATCCAGCGGCACGCGCCGGATCGCCACCGCCACCCTGCCCCTCGACCGCGTCCACCGGATCCGCCGCACCACCGGCGGCACCGCCAACGACGTCCTCCTCGCCCTCGTCGCCGGCGCCCTGCGCCGCTGGTTCGACGGACGCGGCCTGCCCCTGCCCGGCGCCGACCCCCGGGCCCTCGTCCCCGTCTCCCGCCGCCGCCCCGGCGGCCCGGCCGGACCCGGGAACTGCCTCTCCGGCTACCTCCTCGACCTGCCGGTCACCGAAGCCGACCCCGCCTCCCGGCTCGCCGCCGTCCGGGCCGCCATGGACCGCAACAAGGCCGCGGGACCCTTCCGGGGAGCGGGCGCCGTCGCCCTCCTCGCCGACCAGCTGCACCCGCTCGCCCACCGTTTCGGCGCCCCCCTCGCCGCCGGAGCCGCCCGGCTCCTCTTCGACCTCCTGGTCACCCAGGTGCCGCTGCCGCGCTCCGCGCTCTCCCTCGGCGGCGCCCCGCTCCGCGCGCTCTTCCCCATGGCCCCGCTCGCCCGCGGCCAGTCCCTCGCCCTCGCCATGTCCCCGTACGGCGGTCAGGTCCACATCGGCCTCGTCGCCGACGGCGAGGCCGTCCCCGACCTCGCCGCCCTCGCCGCCGCGCTCACCGCCGAGCTCGACCTGCTCGACCCGCTCGTCCCCGCGGAGGCTACGGCGCGCACATAGTGCCGGGGCGGACCTTCGTGAGTGAGACCAGGTACGCCTCGACCTTCGCGTCGACGCAGGCGTCGCGGCCGTAACCGGTGTGCCCGGGGGCCCGGAGGGACAGCAGCATGCCGCCGGGGAACTGGCGCGCCAGGCTCACCGCCTCCTCGTACGGCGTCGCCGGATCGCCCTCCGTACCGACGACGAGGACCGGCGGAACGCCCGGCGCCCGCACCCGGTGCGGCCGCTGGGTGCCGGCGGGCCAGTCCTTGCAGACCAGCTCGCTCGTCACCCCGGACGTGCCGTACACCCCCGCGGCCTTGTCGGCGGGGGCCAGCGCGTCCCAGTAGGCCTGGGCGTCGCGCGGGTGGGGGACGTCGAGGCAGTTGACCGCGATGAGGGCGGCCTCGCTGTTGTCCTCGGGAACGTCGCCCGCCGTCCCCTCCTGGTCATCGGGGGTGGCGTCGGCGTCGGCATCGGCGTCCTCGTCGGGGGCCTCCTCCTCGCCCGCCGCCAGGGCCGCCAGCTGCGTACCGTCGCCGCCCTCCGCCGCGCGCAGCGCCGCCGACAGGCCCTCCCACTGCGCCTCCGGCGTGTACATCGACAGGCTGAGCGCGCTGACCAGGCCCGTCGCACCGAGACCTTCCTCGGAGCCCTCGACCGTCAGCGGTGCGCGCCGCGTCCGTTCGAGCAGCCGGTCGATCAGGGCGCGTATCTCCTCGGGCGACCCGCCGGGGCAGCCTTCGCCGACCACGTCGGCGCAGGACTCGGCGTACGCGTCGACCGCGTCCCGGAACCCGGTCGACTGGCCCAGGACGCGCTGCCGCCAGTCCAGGGACGGATCGACCGCCCCGTCCAGGACCATCGCCCGTACGCGGCGCGGGAACTGCTCGGCGTACGAGGTGCCCAGGCTCGTGCCGTACGACCAGCCGACGTACGTCAGCGCGCGCTCGCCGAGGGCCGCCCTCAGCACGTCCAGGTCCCGGGCCGCGTCCTCCGTCCCGACGTGCGGGAGCAGCGGGCCGCTGGCCTTCCGGCAGGCGGCGGCCTGCGCCCGCGCATCCGCCAGCGCCTCGGCGCGCTCGGCGTCCGTACGGGGGTGGAGCGGCGTCTCGTCGGCGGCCTCGGTCCCGTGGTCGGTCGGCGTCCCGTCGGCGGACTCGGGCTCGTCCGCGGTGCGGCAGGTCAGGGCCGGCTTGCTCCCGCCGACACCGCGCGGGTCGAAGGACACGACGTCGAACCGGTCGCGCACGCCCCGGCCGATCTCGTCGGCCACACCGTCCTGGACGAGCTTGGCGCCGGGCTCGCCCGGGCCGCCGGGGTTGAGGACGAGCGAGCCGAGGCGCTTCCCCGGGAGCGCGGTCGCCGCCTTCGCCACCGGCAGCACGAAGGTCTTGCCGTCGCCGGGACGGGAGTAGTCCCTGGGCACGGTGAGCGTCGCGCACCGGACGTCGCCGCAGGGCCGCCACACGAGCTTCTGGCCGTAGAAGCGCCGCAGGTCCGGGCGGGCGGCCGGGTCGGCGGGGGAGGCCGAGGGGCGGGGCCGGTTCCCGTCCTGGCCCGGCCCGGCCGTGCAGGCGGCCAGGGAGGTGGTGCCGAGGACGGCGAGGGCGAGGACGAGGGCCCGGCGGCGGGCGGTGGAGCGGAACACGGAAACTCCCCTGGATGGTCGGTCCGGGGAAGGATCACGCAAGGATGCTGAGGATTTGCTGAGGACGGTTCCGTCGCGGACGGGGCCCCGGTCAGTCCGGGGTCGGCAGCCGCAGCACGAACCGCGCCCCGCCCGCCGCCGACCGCCCCGCCGTGAGGGCGCCGCCGTGCGCGTGCGCCACCCAGGAGGCGATCGACAGACCGAGGCCGGTGGACCCGGATCCGCTGCGGAACCGCTCGAACAGCGCGCCCGCCACCTCCTCCGGAAGGCCCGGGCCCGCGTCCTCGACCGTCAGCGTGCCGTCCCGGCCCACCGTGAGCAGCACCTCCGCCGGAACGCCCGGCGCGTGGCCGTGCGCGAGCGCGTTGTCCAGCAGATTGCCGACGGCACGGCGTACGAGATCGGGGTCGGCGACCACCACCGTCGCCTCGGCCTCGACCCGGACGCGATGGCCCTCCCCGGCGGATTCCTCCACCACGGCCTCGACCAGCTGGTCCAGACGCAGCGGCTGCCGCGCCACCGCCGCCGTACCGGACATCAGACGGGCCCGGGTGAGGAGCCCGTCGACGAGCCGGCCCATGCCCTCCGCGAGCCGCAGCGTGCGCCGGTGCACGTCCGCGCTGTCCGTCTCGCCGCGCAGCGCCGTCTCGGCGAGCGTCCGGAGCGAGGCGGCCGGGGTCCGCAGATCGTGCGCGGCGTCCGCGAGGAAGGCCTCCTGCCGGTCCAGGGCGGCGAGCGCGGGCCGGACCGCACGGCCCGACAGGAGGTGACCGACCGCCGCCGACAGCAGGACGAGCACCGCGCAGCCGCCCGCCACCAGCCGGACGAGCCGCCGGTGCTCGTCCCGTGGGGCGGTCGCGTCGGCCACCGTCACGAGCACGCCCTGCGGCGCCGCGTCGTCGGCCGCCTCCGGCGCGTAGAAGGGCTGCGCGAAGACCCGTACCGGATCGCCGCCCGTCGTCCGCCCGTCGAAGGCCCGGACGCCGTCGGCCCGCACCGCCGCACGGCCCGCGTCCAGGACGACGTCCCGGCTCACGGCCAGGCACGGCTTCGGCGGCGCGTGCTCGACCGTCAGCCGGTCCGGGGCGGCCGGGTCCACGAGGAGCACGGTCAGCGGCGGGCACGCGGTGTCCACCGAGTCCGCCAGGACGTCCAGGACCAGCCGCCCGCCCTCGTCGGTCTCCAGGAGCCCCAGGGCCCAGCTCGTGTCCGCGTCCATCGTGTGATCGAGCTGCTCCCGCCAGCGGCCGCTGTCGCTGCGCACGGCGAGCACCGCCATCGCGATCAGGCCCACGGCGCTGGTCAGCGCGAACAGCAGACTGATCCGCCGGCGCAGCCGCAGGACGCGGGCCGTCGGCGTGAGCGGCCGCGACGCGCGTCTCATCGGGGGTCTTCGTGCGAGAGCCGGTAGCCGACCCCGCGCACGGTGTGGATCAGCGGCGGCTCCCCGAGCTTGCGGCGGAGCTGGGAGACGAGCACCTCCAGGACGTTCGACTGCGGCTCGGCCATCTCGTCCCAGCAGCTCTCGATCAGCTCGGCGCGGGAGACCGCCTGGTCGGAGCGGGCCGCGAGGACCTCGAGGACCGCGAACTCCCGGCTCGTCAGCGTGAGCAGCACCCCGGCGCGGCGGACGTGCCGGCGGGCGGTGTCGATCTCCAGGTCACCGATCCGGTGCACCGGCGGCCGTACGACCGCGGACCGGCGGCACAGGCTGCGCACCCGGGCGACCAGCTCGGGCACGGCGAACGGCTTCACGAGGTAGTCGTCCCCGCCGCTCGCGAAGCCCTCCACCCGGTCCGCCACGCTGTCGCGCGCGGTCAGGAACAGGACCGGCACGTGACGCCCGGAGCGCCGCAGCCCGTCGACATAGGCGGCGGCGTCCCCGGACGGCAGCATCCGGTCGAAGACCGCGCAGTCGTACGCCGTGACGAACAGCGCCTCGTCGGCGCGGGGCAGATCGGCGGCCTCGTCGACGGCGAGCCCGGCGGCCCGCAGAGCGGCGGCCACCCCGAACCGGAGGTCTTCGTCGTCCTCGACGAGCAGTACACGCACGCCCGAAACCATAAAGGGTGTCCGGCGAGCGCCCCGATCCCCGGTGCGGCAGGGTGGAGCCATGCCCGAACTCCCCGAGGTGGAAGCGCTCCGCGCGTTCCTCGACACGCACCTGGTGGGCAAGGAGATCGCCCGCGTCCTGCCCGTCGCGATCAGCGTCCTGAAGACGTACGACCCGCCGCTGAGCGCCGTCGAGGGCGCCGAGTTCACCGCCGTCGGCCGGCACGGGAAGTTCCTCGACCTCACCACCACCGGTGCCGCGGGCGAACTCCACCTCCTGATCCACCTGGCCCGCGCGGGCTGGCTCCGCTGGCAGGACCCGCTGCCCTCGGGACCCCCGAAGCCAGGCAAGGGCCCGCTGGCGCTGCGTACCGCCCTCACCGGAGGCGACGGCTTCGACCTCACCGAGGCCGGCACCACCAAACGCCTCGCCGTCCACCTCGTCCACGACCCCCAGGACGTGCCGGGCGTCGCCCGCCTCGGCCCCGACCCGCTCGCGGAGGACTTCGGCGCGGAGGAGTTCGCCGCGCTGCTCGCCGGCGAACGACGCCAGATCAAGGGCGCGCTGCGCGACCAGAGCCTCATCGCCGGCATCGGCAACGCCTACAGCGACGAGATCCTGCACGTCGCGAAGATGTCCCCGTTCAAACCCACCCAGAACCTCACCCCGGAGGAGACCGCGGGCCTGTACACGGCGATGCGCACCACCCTCCACGACGCCGTCGAACGCTCCCACGGCCTCGCCGCCGGCAAGCTCAAGGCGGAGAAGAAGAGCGGCCTGCGCGTCCACGGCCGCACCGGCGAACCCTGCCCGGTCTGCGGCGACACCATCCGCGAGGTCTCCTTCAGCGACTCCTCCCTCCAGTACTGCCCCACCTGTCAGACCGGAGGGAAGGTCCTCGCCGACCGCCGCCTGTCGAAGCTCCTCAAATAGACTCCCGCGCATGCTGCGCGTACTGGCCGTCGACGACGAGGAGCCCGCCCTCGGGGAGCTCCTCTACCTGCTGCGCGCCGACCCCCGCGTCCGCACCGCCGAAGGCGCCGGCGACGCCACCGCGGCCCTGCGCAGGATCGGGCGCGCCCTGGAGACCGGTCCCGACGGCGACGAGGGCATCGACGTCGTCTTCCTCGACATCCACATGCCCGGCCTCACCGGCCTGGACGTAGCCCGGCTGCTCGCGGGCTTCGCCCGGCCCCCGCACATCGTCTTCGTCACCGCCCACGAGGGCTTCGCGCTGCAGGCCTTCGACCTGAAGGCGGTCGACTACGTCCTCAAGCCGGTCCGCCGCGAGCGCCTCGCCGAAGCCGTACGCCGCATCCACGAGCTTGTCCACGCCACCGCCGCGCCCGCCGCCCCGGCGGCCCCCGAGCAGATCCCCGTCGAACTCGGCGGCGTGACCCGCTTCGTCACCGTCGACGAGATCGCCTACGTCGAGGCCCACGGCGACTACGCCCGCCTCCACACCGACCAGGGCAGCCACCTCGTCCGCATCCCGATCTCCACCCTGGAGGAGCGGTGGGCCGCCCGGGGCTTCGTCCGCATCCACCGCAGCCACCTCGTGGCCCTCGGCCGCATCGACGAACTCCGGCTCGACGCCGGCGCCACCTCGGTGCGGATCGGCGACACCGACCTGGCCGTCAGCCGCCGCCACGCACGCCACCTGCGGGACCTCCTGATGCGCCGGGCCGGCGGCTGAGCCCCGTACCCCTACCGGCGCCGCACCCCGGCTGCATACACTCCACGGACCCAGGAGCCAGTCAGAGAGCGGACGCCGATGCCGGAGCAGCACCCCCCGCGCAGGCCCCGGCGCGAGACCGTCACCTACGCCTCCGCCCACGGCGACGGAGCCGTACCCGTGCCCGCCGGGCGGCGCCCCGCCCATCCGCCGGCCCGCTCCGAGATCGACGAGCAGACCACCCTCGGCCACACCTACGTCCGCTCCCTGATGCGCAGTCAGCTCCGTGCCGCACTCACCGCGCTCGGGGCCCTGGCCCTGCTCGTCGGCTCGCTGCCGCTGCTGCTCGCGCTGCCCGCGCCCGAGGCGCTCGTCTGGGCCGCCCTCGGCTTCGGCGTGTACCCGGCCGTCTGGGCCATCGCCCACTGGTACGTCCGCCGGGCGGAGCGCAACGAGCGCGACTTCACCGGCCTCGTCGAACGGTGACGTGCCCCGCGTGAACCAGACCTACGCCGTCGCCGCCGTCACCGCCGTCGTCCTCGCCACCGTCCTCATCGGCGCCCTCGGCCTGCGCGTCTCCCGCACCACCTCCGACTTCTACGTCGCCTCCCGGACCGTCCGGCCGGGCCTCAACGCCGCCGCCATCAGCGGCGAGTACCTCTCCGCCGCCTCCTTCCTCGGCATCGCCGGACTCGTCCTCGTCCAGGGCCCCGCCATGCTCTGGTACCCGGTCGGCTACACCGCCGGATACCTCGTCCTGCTCGTCCTCGTCGCCGCCCCGCTGCGCCGCTCCGGGGCGTACACCCTCTCCGACTTCGCCGAGGCCCGCCTCGAATCCCCGCAGGCCCGGCGGCTCGCCAGCCTCTTCGTCGTCGGCATCGGCTGGCTGTACCTGCTGCCGCAGCTCCAGGGCGCCGGCCTCACCCTGGAGATCCTCACCGGCGCCCCCGACTGGGTCGGCGGGCTGCTCGTCGCCCTCGTCGTCACCGGCACGGTCGCCGCGGGCGGGATGCGCAGCATCACCTTCGTGCAGGCCTTCCAGTACTGGCTGAAGCTCACCGCGCTGCTCGTCCCCGCCCTCTTCCTGCTCGCCGCCTGGTACGGGGACGGGGCGCCCCGGGCCCGGTTCGACGCGCCCGCCGTGCTGCGCGGCCACACCGTCGTCAAGGTCGCCGACACGGTACGGATCGGGCTCGACGCCCCGCTCACGGTCACCGTCTCCGGCAGCGTCGACTCCGTCGCGTACACCGGACGGACCGTCACCCTCGCCCCCGGCACCCACCACGTCCAGGGCGGCACCTCGCTCGCCTTCGCCCCGGGCGCGCCCCTGCCCGACCGGGCCGCCGGCGGCTCCGACCCCCTCGGCTGGTCCCAGCCGCTCGCCGGGGGCCGCGACGGGCACCAGCTGTACGCCACGTACGGACTGATCCTCGCGACCTTCCTCGGCACCATGGGCCTGCCGCACGTCGCCGTCCGCTTCTACACCAGCCCGCACGGCCGCGCCGCCCGCCGCACCACCCTCATCGTCCTCGGACTCGTCGGCGCGTTCTATCTGCTGCCGCCCCTGTACGGAGCCCTCGGCCGGATCTACGCCCCCGAACTCGCCCTCACCGGCTCCGCCGACGCCGCCGTCCTCGTCCTGCCCGACCGGATGCTCGGCGGTCTCCTCGGCGACCTCCTCGGGGCGCTCCTCGCGGCCGGCGCGTTCGCCGCGTTCCTCTCCACGGCCTCCGGGCTCACCATGTCGGTCGCCGGGGTCCTCACCCAGGACGTCCTGCCCTCCCGGGCGTCCTCCCGCGGCGTACGGCACTTCCGCCGCGCGACCCTGCTCGCCACGGCCGTCCCGCTCGCCGTCGGGGTGGTCGCCTCGAAGGTCCCGGTCGCCGACGCCGTCGGCCTCGCCTTCGCCGTCTCCGCCTCCTCCTTCTGCCCGCTCCTCGTCCTAGGGATCTGGTGGCGCCGGCTCACCCCGCCGGGCGCCATGGCCGGGCTCCTGCTCGGCGGCGGCTCCGCCCTCGCGGCCGTGATGGCGACCCGGGCCGGACTCGCCCCCGAGGGCTGGCCGCACACCCTGATGGCCTGGCCGGCGGTCTGGTCGGTCCCCCTGGGCTTCCTGACGATGGTGCTCGTCTCGCTCGCCACCCCCCGACGGATCCCGCCCGGCACCCCCGCCATCCTCGCCCGGCTCCACCTCCCGGAGGAGATCACCGGCACCGTCCCCGTCCCCGTCCAGGAGGCCCGCCGATGAGCGGCATCGCCCTCGCCGCCGCGGCCGCCACCGGAGCCGTACTCCTCGCCGCGGGCTTCGTCCTCGGCCGCCTCACCGCCCGGCGCGGCGGCCGCACCGCCGACCCCGACCTCGGGACCCCCGTCGAGCGGGCCACCTTCCACACCCTGCACACCGCCTCGCTCGCCGCGCCCCCGCTGCGCGCCGGACTCACCGAGGAGACCGCGCGGAAGGCGGCCCGCACGCTCCGCTCGCTGCTCGGCACCGAGGCGCTCTGCCTCACCGACCGGGGCGCGGTCCTCGCCTGGGACGGACCGGGCGAGGACCACCACCGGGCGCACGTCCCCGAGCAGGCCGCCGAGACCCTGGCGACCGGTCGCAGCCGCTCCGCGCACAGCGGCTGCGACGACCCGGCGTGCCCGCTGCGCTGGGCGGTGACCGCCCCGCTCACCGGGGAGGACGGGGTCCTCGGCGCGCTCGTGGCCTACGGCTCGCGGGAGTCGGCCGTCCTCGTACGGGCCGCGACCGAGGTGGCCCGCTGGGTCTCGGTCCAGCTGGAGCTGGCCGAACTGGACCGTTCGCGCACCCGGATCGTGGAGGCGGAGATCCGTGCCCTGCGCGCCCAGATCTCCCCGCACTTCATCTTCAACTCCCTCGCCGCGATCGCCTCGTTCGTCCGCACCGACCCGGAGCGGGCCAGGGAACTCCTCCTGGAGTTCGCCGACTTCACCCGCTACTCCTTCCGCAAGCACGGCGAGTTCGCCCAGCTCGCCGACGAACTCCGTTCCATCGAGCAGTACTTGGCGCTGGCCGGGGCCCGCTTCGGCGACCGCCTGAAGGTGACCCTGCAGATCGCCCCCGAGGTGCTGCCGGTGACCCTGCCGTTCCTCTGCCTCCAGCCGCTCGTGGAGAACGCCGTCAAGCACGGCCTCCAGGACCGGGAACGGGGCTGCCGGGTCACCATCGCCGCCCGGGACGCGGGCGCCGAGGCGGTGGTCACCGTCGAGGACGACGGCATCGGCATGGACCCGGAGCGGCTGCGCGCCGTCCTGCGCGGGGAGCACCCGGCGGGCTCCGGCATCGGCCTGTCCAATGTGGACGAGCGGTTGCGCCAGGTGTACGGGGCGGAGCACGGCCTCGTCATCGAGACGGGCGTCGGTGCGGGGATGAAGGTGACGGTACGCGTCCCCAAGTACCGCCCGGGGGTGCATCCTTCGGCGCCGTAGCCGCCCTTTCACCCGCCCTTCAGCGAAGGTGCAGGGAGAGGTGCGCGAGCGGCAGGCCCAGCTTCCAGGCGGGGAGCCAGATCTGCTCGGCCTCGTCGACCGGGCTCTCGGGGTCGGTCCGGCCGTCGAGGTCGGCGGCCCGGATCCAGGTGTCCCGCAGCTGCTGCCAGGCGGTCCGCGCGAGCGCCAGGTCGGGGCCTTCGCCGCCGTCCGCCCGCCGGGCGGCGAGACGCTCCTCGACCCAGGGCGGCCAGGGCCGGTCGTACGCGGTGTGCCGCAGCCACTCGTCGATCCGGCAGGCGGCCCGGGCGCCGACCGGTCCGTCCGGCTCCTCGGCGAGGTGCACGGTGAGGGCCAGGGCCTGGAGGCCGGCCCGGTACTCCAGTGAGCCGGGGGCCACGAGCGCGGCGGCCCGCAGCACCTCGTCGGCCAGGTACTCGGCGCACAGCCAGGCCATCGGGACGGCGAGGCCGCCGCCGCTGGTGCCGCCGGCGCCGTTCGTGCTCTCGGGCAGCAACGCTCCCACCTTCTCCCGGATGTGGAGGGCCCCGGACGTCAGGGGCCCGGGGGAGAGCCTCCTCCGTGAAGGGCCCCCGCGGGTGCCGCTTTGCTCAACTCGCCCGTGTGGTTTCGGATACGTTTCCCGGCCGGATCGGTACGGGTGAGGTTCCTGGTGTCGGGCGGGTCGAGCGTGACGGGAGGGGTGGGGGAGCGGCTGGTCGGCCTATCCCAGGAGCGCGTAGACCGCGGTCGCGTGGGCCGCGGTCTCCTCCGAGCCCTCGGCCGTCATCGTGATGTCGGCGAAGGCCATCCGCTTCCCCGCCTTGGTGAGCCGGGCCCGTACGAGGACGTCGGCGCCGATCACCGCGCGCTGGAAGCTGATGGACTGCTGGACGGTGGTCATCGGCACGAAGCCGCCCCGGGCCGCGGCGACCGCGATGACCGTCGCGGTGTCGGCGGCGGCCATCAGGGCCTGGCCGGAGAGGCCGCCGCCCTCGCGGGCGAGCCGGTCGGACCAGGGGAGCCGGAGTACGGCCTCGTGTCCGTCGACGGTGTCGACGGACTCGACGGTGAGGCCCAGATCGAGCACCCAGGGGGCGAAGTTGTCGGCGAGGACCTGTTCGGCGGCGGTGAGTGTCAGCGTCACGGCGTCATTGTGGGGCCCCGGCGCGGACCCGGGCAACGGCCGGGCGGCGCGGCCGGTAGCCGGGCAGGGAGCGGCCCAGCTGCCGCAGCGCGTAGTGCGAGCGGGACTTGACGGTCCCGGCGGGGATCCCGAGCTCGACGGCGGCCTCCTTGACGGTGAGGCCGTGGAAGTAGAGCCGGACGAGCACCGCCCGGTGTTCGGGGCTCAGTTCCCGTACGGCGGCCCGTACGTCGAGCGCGGCCTCGGCCGAGGCGGTGGCGTCGGCCGGGTCGGGCGTCACCGCGAGGACGCCGTCACCGATCTCGGCGGGCCGGGCCAGGCGTGAGCGGCGGGCGTCGATGGCGAGGCGACGGGCCACGGTGAAGAGCCAGGGGCGCATCGAGGTGTAGGGGCCGTCGAAGGCCTCGGGGTGGAGCCAGGCCCGTACGAGGGTCTCCTGGACCAGGTCCTCGGCCCGCTGCCGGTCCCCGTGGGTCAGGGAGAGCAGGAAGGAGAGCAGCGCGGGACCGTGGTCCCGCTGCAGTTCCTCCAGGGTCCGCTCGTCGGTCGTCGCCGTCGTCGCCGTCGTCATGCTGCCCGCCTCTCCCGCGGCTCGTCGTCCGGGGCGTATACGAACGCATCCGGACGGCGAGGGACAGGGAACGGACAGCGGTGTGCGACGAACGGTCGCACCGAGCGGCGAATGGCGCGGCGAACGGTCAGGCGGAGTCGGTGCGTCCGTTTCAGCGGGGTTCGTCATCCTGTGCGGCCTTGACCCTTGACTGCGGCTTTCCCAGGAGATCAATTCGTCAGAACAGATGTTCATCACATGATTCGGGCGGAGTGCCGTACATGACCTCACGCACCAGACCCGCGGGGGTGGCGGCACTCGCCGCGCTCCTGCTCACGGCGGCGACCGGCTGCACCGGTGGAACCGAACCCATCGCCGGCGCCCCCACCCCGGGCGCCACTCCCGGGGCCGGGAGCGCGACCGGGGCCGCGCGCCCCACCGCCCCGTCCGCCGCCCCCGGCGGGGCCTCCGCGCCCGCCGGCTTCACCCTCGTCGCCTCCGGCGACGTCCTCCCGCACGACTCGATCATCCGCAGGGCCGCCGAGGACGCGGACGGGGCCGGCTACGACTTCGGCCCCATGTTCTCCGGCGCCAAGCCCATCGTCTCCCGCGCGTCCCTGGCCATCTGCCACATGGAGACCGTGTACGGAGAGAAGGGCGGGCCCTACACCGGCTACCCCGCCTTCAAGTCGCCGCCCGAGATCGCCACCGCACTCAAGGCGACCGGCTACGACTCCTGCTCCACCGCCTCCAACCACACCCTCGACGACGGCGCGGCGGGCCTCGCCCGCACCCTCGACGCGCTCGACAGGGCCGGCGTCCGGCACGCCGGCTCCGCCCGTACGGCCGAGGAGGCGTCACGGCCCACCCTGCTCAAGGCCGGCGGCGCCACGGTCGCCCAGCTCGCCTACACCTACGACACCAACGGCTACCCGCTGCCCGAGGGCAAGCCCTGGGCCGTCAACCTGCTCGACGAGCACAAGGTCGTCGCCGACGCGCGCGCCGCCCGCGCCGCCGGGGCGGACGTCGTCGTGGTCAGCGTCCACTGGGGCAGCGAGTGGCAGACCGAGCCGGACGGGCGGCAGCTCTCCCTCGGCCGAGCGCTGACCGCCTCGCAGAGCGGCGGCCGCCCGGACATCGACCTGGTGATCGGTACGCATGCCCACGTGCCGCAGGCCTACGAGAAGGTCAACGGGACCTGGATCATCTACGGGATGGGCGACCAGATCGCCGGCGACATGATCAACCACGAGGGCGCCTACGACGCGCGCGGCAACATGAGCAGCATCGGCCGTTTCACCTTCGCCCCGCCCAGGACCCCCGGCGGGCGCTGGGAGGTCACCAAGGCGGAGTTCCTCCCCCAGTGGTTCGACAGCGCGCACGGCCGGGTGGTGAACCTGGGCGCGGCGGAGGGCGGGGACGCGCGCGAGACGGAGATCCGCGACACGATCCGGCAGGTCGTCCTCGGCCGGGGCGCCGACAAGGACGGCCTGGTGATGGGGAAGTAGAACGCCCTACGGGCAGGCGGGCCGGTCAACGCACGACGGTGGCGGGCCGCTCGTCGGTCACGGCACCACTCCGACGGGCCGCTCGTCCGTCACGGCACGACGGTGACCGGCCAGCGGCCCGCCTTCACCAGACGGACGGCGACCGAGCCGACGAAGCGGTGGCCGGCCGACTCCGAGGCGCCCACCACCACGGCGTCCGCCGTCAGCTCCTCCGCCGCCTGGACCAGGCCCGCGTAGGCGTCGCCCCGGAAGGTGTGGAACTCCCACCGCATCCGCCACAGGTCCTTGACCCTCTCCGCGGACGCCCGGATCTCGGCGACGAGGTCCTCGGCGATCTCCTCGGTCGTCCCCGTCACGGGCGCGCCCAGCGCCGCGCCCGCCGGGATCACCGGCTGCACGTACACGAGCGCGAGCAGGGCGTTCTGGCGCCGGGCGAGCCCGGCCGCGTACGCCGCGGCGCGCAGGGAGGAGGCGGAGCCGTCCACCCCCGCCATGATCACTTTCGGGCCGTCGGTGCCGCGTTCGAACCGGCCGGGCTGCTGTTCGCTCACTCTTCGAGGCTATCGGCTCATCGGGTGTTTTCGGACAGAGGGCCAGTGTCGCTGAGCCACGCGGGCCCTCGCCCGTAGGGACCATTAGTCATGAAAAAGGATCAGATGCCCAGCACGCGCCGGGCCGTTCTGCGCCTCGCCGCCGCGCTCGGGGCCACCGCCACGGTCGGACTGTTCGCGGCGGACCGGTTCGCCGAGCCAGAGGCGGCCACCGGCCCCGCCGCCACCCCCGGGGCCACCGCCTCCGGCGCGGGGCGCGCGGGCCCGGCCGCAGGCGCGCAGGCGCACGCCGCGCGGCTGAGCCCGTCCGCGTACCGGCTCCAGCCGATGACCTCGTACGCGCCCCCGGCCTTTCGCCGTGCGGTGCCGCCGGTGCGGCAGCGGCCCTTCCTGAGCATGTCCGGCGTCGGCCGCTCGATGGTGCTGACCTTCGACGACGGCCCCGACCCCCGGTACACCCCGGGCATCCTGGAGACCCTGCGCCGGTACGACTGCCGGGCCATGTTCTTCGTCTGCGGCGAGATGGCCGTCGAGAACCAGGACCTCCTGCGGGAGATGGACGCGGACGGCCACACCGTCGGCAACCACACCTGGTCCCACCCCCTCGTCCCCCGGCTGAAGCCCTCCCGGATCCGCGACGAGCTCGGCTCCACCAGCGAGATCGTCGAACAGGTCCTCGGTACGCCCCCGCTCTGGTACCGCGCGCCCTACGGCGCCTGGAACCGGCTCTCCTTCGAGATCGGCGCCGAACTCGGCATGGAGCCGCTCGCCTGGACCGTCGACACGCTGGACTGGAAGGAACCCGGCACCGGCTCCATCGTCCGCCGCGTCCTCGACGGGGCCGCGCCCGGCGTCGTCGTCCTCTCCCACGACGCCGGCGGCAACCGCTCCCAGAGCGTGGCCGCGCTCCGCCGCTATCTGCCCGAACTCCTCGACTCCGGCTACCACATCACCGTCCCCCGGCGCTGAATCGTTCCCGGACGCCGAATCGTTCGCAGGCGCTGAATCGGCCCAGGCGCCGAATCGGCCCCGGGTGCCGCACCGCCTCCTGGTACCGACCACCCCAGTACGGCGGAAGGGCCCCGGCACCACACCAGGTGCCGGGGCCCTTCCGCGGGGCGCGCGGCCGGCTAGCGCGAGGCGACCATGCGCGCGTAGACGACGACGTTCCCGTCGTACCCCCGCGCGCGCGTGTACCCGCCGCCGCAGGTGATCACCCGCAGCTCCGGCTCCCCGTTGTCGGCGTACACCTGCACGCCGGGGAAGTTGTCCTTGGCGTACACCTCGACCCCGTAGATCTCGAAGATCGCGACACGGCCGTCGTACCGCTCGACCTCGACGTGCTGGCCCTTCTGGAGGGAGCCGAGCCCGTAGAAGACCGCGGGGCCCTTCGTGTTGTCGACATGGCCGACGATGACGGACGTGCCGCGCTGGCCGGGCGCGATGCCGTTCTGGTACCAGCCGGCGATGTTGGGGTCCTCCGGGGGCGGGGCCGCGACCCAGCCGCTCTCGTCCAGGCCGACGTCCATGAGGGGGGCCGCCACCTGGATCGCCGGGATCTTCACCCGGGAGGCCGGGGCGAAGGGCAGCGGTTCGAGCCCGTTGTTCGCGGCGGGCGGCGGGGCGACCGGGCGCGCCACCGGCCGGGCCGCCGCGGCGGGCTGCGGCGGCCCGTGGGCGATGTCCACGCCGTTGCGCATCATCGCGAGCCCGGACAGCATGGCGAGGGCCAGGACGCCCCAGGGTTGGCGTCTCCTGCGCTCGAAGACGCGGAAGTCCTTCGGGGGCATGGTTCTCCCTTCTCGGCGTCGTCAGAACGGTAAGGGCGGTCGCGCGGGCCGTCGCGCCGGACGGCGCGAACGGGTGGGGGCCGCCGCCGGACGGGTGTCCGGGCCCCGGGAACGGAGGTGTGCGGCGGCGCGCCTCGGCGACGGGGTGGCGTGGGGCAGCCGGGTGACGGCCCGGCTGACCCATCCGAGTAATCGTCAGATAAGCACCCCGGACGGCTGTGACCTGCGATTCCTTGTCCTCAGGGGGACTTCACCCCGGCGTGTCGCCTCACCGGGGTGGCCCAGTGCCGACGTGCACGGCTCGCACCGGCTTGTGATGGTTCGTCATGGAAGGCGCACTCGTCGAAACTTCCGGAGCACCGCTTCGGGGCGTCTTCCACTGGAGGTTCAACCATGCGTGCTGCACGCACTCTGGCGGTGACGGCGACCGCGCTCGCGGCGCTCGGACTCGGGGCCCCCCTCGCCACCGCCACCAACGGGCCCAGCAGCGTGACCGTCAGCGCTTTCCAGGCCGAGCGGGGCGGAGACAACTCCAACGGCGTCACGGTGTCCCCCTTCGCGGTCCACCAGGGCGCGCTCCTCACGATCACCGTCCGGGGCTGCGCGGGCGGCACGGTCACGTCCAACGCCTTCGCGACGGCCACGCTCCCCGCCGCCGTGAACGGGGTCTCCACCGTCACCGTCCGCATCTTCAACAACGCGACGCCCGGCCAGTACAACCTGGCCGTCCAGTGCAACGGCCGTACACTCACCCAGTCGTTCCGGGTCCTGGCCGGCCAGGGCGCGCAGGGTGGCCTCGGCGGCTCGATGGCCCCCAGCTCCACCGAGATGGCGGTCGGCGGTTCGCTCGTCGCCGCGGCCGCGCTCGGCGGTGGCCTCTTCATCGCCCGCCGTCGGCGTGTGACCGGCGCAGGAGTCTGACCGGCCGAACCTCCCGGTCGGCCCGCTGTGCCCGTCGCCCCCGAGTCCCTGCCGGGACCCGGGGGCGACGGGCGTCCGGGGACGCCGGGCACCGCTCCGGGCCATGACGTCCGCTCAGTGACGCCGGCCGGAGCCGGAGCGGCGACGGACCGCGTAGACCCCGGCTCCGGCGGCCGCGAGCACCACCAGGGCGCCGCCGACGGCGATCTCGGTGCCGGTGGGGGCCATCGAGCCGCCGAGACCGCCCCGCACCCCGCGCGGGGGAGTGAGGATCGTGGCGCTGATGGTGGGGGTGGCGGTGGGGGAACCGCTGATCGTGAGGGCGACGGTGTCCTGCACGCCGCCCGTGCAGTTGAAGAGCACCGTGTACACGGCGCCGCGCTTGGCGTCCGCGTCCACGGTGGCGGACGCCGTCGCACCGGGCGGGATGGTGACGGTGTCGAAGATGCCGGCCGAGGCCGTCGCCGTACTGGCGCAGCCGGGGGCGCTCAGCGTCAGCCGGCCGCCCGGTGCGACGACCGCGGGCGACACGACGAAATCGCCCGGTGCCTTGGCCCTGGGTGCCCGCGGGGGGTTCGCGGGAGCACCGTCCGCAGCGAGGGCGGCGGGGGCGGCCAGGGCGATGGCGGCCGCCCCCAACAGGGCAGTGGATGCGGCACGTATCGCGCGCATGGTGAATCCTCCGGGTCCCGAGGGGCAGCCGCGGGAGGGGGTTCCCGCGAAGCCGCGCACCTCGATGCCCGCAACGCTAGGAGCGCACTACCACAGCCGCGATCCCAGACGTGCGAATGGGGCACCGAAGTCCCCCGAGTGGCCCACTCGCACGGGCCGGCTCACGGTGTGAGCTGCGGGAACAGATCGGTGAACGGCGCGGCGGTCGCCGAGATGCCCCGGCCGAACGGCGCGTCGAAGTCCCAGATGAGGAACAGCAGGAAGGCGATGAGGACGCTGAACAGCCCCGCGAGCAGCAGTTCCCGGCCGGTCCTGCGGATCTGCAGCGTGAAGATCAGGCCGACCGTCACCAGGGCCCCGATGATCAGACCGAACCAGACCACGCCCGGCATCGTCTCCCCGGCGCTCTGCCCGCGTGCGCCGCGGGCGTCGTCGGCCAGGGCCACCTGGTCCACCAGGGGCTGGTACGCCTGCCCCTCGAAGTCGTTGGCCGGCTGGTAGTCGGTGACGCTGCGCCGCACCTTCTCCAGGAGCGCGGTGCCCTCGTCGCTGAGCTCGCCCTTCTCGGCCATGTACGTCCACTCGTCGTGCACCACGTACGCGACGTACGCGTCGACGTCGGCGCGGATCCTGGCGCGGACGTCCTGCGGGTACACCTCGGCGCGCGCCGAGATCTCGTGCATCGCCTGGGCCTCCTGCCGCACGGTCTCCTGGGCGGCACCCCGGGCCTCCCAGACGCCGGCGATGGCCAGACCGAGGACGATCGCGTAGATCACGCCGATCATCATCGTCATGTACTCGATGACGTCCGGGGTCTCGCTGGGGTCGTCGTCCTCGGGGATCCGGCGGTTGTTGATGACGACGATCGTGAGCACGACGGCGCAGGCGGCGGCCATCGCGAGGGAGAGAACAAGCCATTCGGACATGGATTCCTCCGGCGGGATTCAGAGGGTCGGTGGATGAGGGGGACGACGCGTCACTTGGAGCGCGGGCGCAGGATCGCCGTCGCGAGCACGGCGGGGGCGGTGATCATCAGCGTCGCGGTGACGACGGAGGTGCCCCCCTGCTTCTTGGTGTGCGTCGCCGGGCGGTAGCTGGGCAGCGCCACCGGGGTCGACGGTCGCGGCCGCACGGTGGGAGGCGGGGACGGCGGTGCCGCGGCGGGCTTCGGAGGCGTGGTGGTCGGAGGCGCGGGGGACGGCGGCTCCGGGCGGGGTGCGGGCCGGGTGGCCGGTGGCTTCGGCGCGGGCCGGGGCGGAACCGGCTCGGGCTTCGGCGGCGGGGGCGGCTCCGGCTTCGGGGTCGGCTCGGGGGACGGGGAGGGCTTGGGGGGCTCGGGCGTCGGCGTGGGGGAGGGCGTGGGCGTCGGTGTGGGCGACGGGCACGGCGGGGGCGGCTCGGGGTCGCAGGGGTTCGGGTGGTGGTGATGCCCGTGCCCCTTCCCCTTGCCGTTGCCGTGGTGCTCGTGGCCCTTGCCCTTGCCGTGGCCCTTCCCGCCGCCCCGGCCGTTCCCGTGGTCGTCGCCGTTCCCGTCGCCGCCGTTGTCGTGGCCGTCGTCGTGGTGGCCGCCGTCGCCGGCGATCGCGACCGCGATCTGTGAACCGCCCGAGTCGGTCGAGGCGTAGGCGCAGGCGTCGGCGGCGGCCGGCGCCGGTGCGGCGAGCAGCCACACGAGCCCGAGGGCCGCCAGCGGCCGCGCGAGGAGTGATCCGTACAGAGACACGCCGTCGAGCTTGATCACAACGGCGGCGCGCCGGGGCGGAATCGGGCGGGATTCGCCAGATGGAGGGGATCTCCGGATGTCTGGGCTTGACGTTTCGCCAGGAGCCGGTGACGGATTCGGCGCAATGCCCGTTATTGCCGGGAGCGATGATTCCGGACGGGTGGCCGACACGGTCCGTTCAGGCCTCCCGGGCAAGAAGTGTCCGGTTGTCGCCCTGTCGGACGGGACGGCCAACAGGGCATCCTGCACCGGCGACCGGCCCCGAGGGCGGCAACAGCCGAGCTACGGACGGGGTCTGGCGGTCCACCGGGCGCGACCGGCACCGTCCCGGGAACCGACGCACGATCATATGCACGTGAATTTGCACAGCCTGAAGGCGTGAACTCTGCGTTCCAAGAGCACGTGCCAATGGCGTGTGACCAAGAACGGACCGCGAATTTCCGTTTCTACTCGCTCTCCCGGCGGGCGATCAGTAGCCTCACCTCGAACACCGGCCGCGAACACCTGGCCGCATCCCCCATGGCGACTTGTTGGAGACATTGATGGAGCGTCCCGCCTGGGCCCCGCCCGGTATCGACATTTCGGTACCGAGCGTGTCCCGTATGTACGACTTCTATCTGGGCGGCTCGCACAATTTCGAAGTGGACCGGGAAGCGGCGCGCAAGGCCATGGAGTTCATGCCTGGCCTGCCCAAGATCATGCAGGCGAACCGTGCCTTCATGCGGCGCGCCGTCCGCCACGCCGTCGACAACGACGTCACCCAGTTCCTCGACATCGGCTCCGGCATACCCACCTTCGGCAACGTGCACGAGGTCGCCCGGGCCGCCGACCCCGCCGCCCGGGTCGTCTACGTCGACCACGACCCCGTCGCCGTGGCCCACAGCCGCGCCGTCCTGGCGGGCGACGACAGCGCGGCCGTCGTCTCCGCCGACCTGCGCAAGCCGGCCGACATCCTGCACAGCCCCGAGGTGACCCGACTCCTCGACCTGGAGCGGCCGGTGGCCCTGCTGCTCGTCGCCGTCCTCCACTTCCTTGAGGACGAGGACCGCCCGTACGAGGCCGTCGCCGAGCTGATCGACGCCCTCGCCCCCGGCAGCCTGGTCATCCTCACCCACGCCTCGTACGAGGGCATCCCGCTCCCCGAGGAACAGGCCGGCGGCACCGTCGGGGTCTACCGCAACATCCGCAACCCCCTGGTGATGCGGACGAGCGACGAGATCACCCGCTTCTTCGAGGGCACCGAACTGATCGAGCCCGGAGTCGTCCCGATGCCGCTGTGGCGGCCGGACAGCCCGGCCGAGGAGGAGGATCCGTACGCCTTCTCCGGGTTCGCAGGGGTGGGGCGCAAGGCGTGAAGGTCCCGACGCAGCCGTCCGGCGCCGTCGCCGAAGCCGACGGTCCGGAGGACAGACTCAGGCGGTTCGTCACCATCTGGAGCCGCGCGATCTTCCCGGTGACCGCCACGTCGCTGACCCGCGCCGAGTTCGAGGGGCATCTGCTGCCGCTGGCCCGCACCCTGTGCGACGCCCTGCACGCCCGCCCCTTCGACACGGCCCCGGCCCAGCGCACCGGCGCGGCCCTCGTCGCCGCCCACTGCACCGACCCCGACGCGCTCGGCCGCAGCCTCGGCGTCGTCGACTCGTACCTGGTGCTCTACTGCGGTACGGAGTCGGACCTCCCCGCCGAGGAACTGCGGGCCCGCTGCGCCCGGCTCCAGCACGCCATGGCCACCGGCTACGCGGGGGCCCTGCGCGAGCGGACCCTCGTCGAGCAGGAGGCCATCGCCCGCTCCGCGCTCACCGCCCGCAGCGCCGCCGAGATCGCCCTGCACGCCACCGAGAGCCGCTTCCGCGCCGTCTTCGACGGGGCGGCGATCGGCATCGGCATCGCCGACCTCGACGGCAACGTCCTGGAGGTCAACGAGACCCTCACCCGCATGTTCGGCGGGATGGAGGGCCAGGTGCGCAGCCGGAACGTCTCCGAGTGGGTCCACCCGGAGGACGGGCCGCACGTCTGGAAGCTGTACGAGGAGCTGGTCCGCGGCGAGCGCGAGCACTACCGCGTCGAGAAGCCGTACTACCGCGGTGACGGAACGGTTCTGTGGACCAACCTCACCGTCTCGCTCCTCCGGGACGCCGAAGGCCGCCCCCAGTACCAGCTGGCCCTCATGGAGGACACCACCGAACGGCGCCTGCTCCATCTGCGCCTGCGGTACGAGGCCACCCACGACGCGCTCACCGGACTGCCCAACCGGACCCTCTTCTTCGAACGCCTGGAGAAGGCCCTCGCCCCCGGCGACAACGCCCGCTTCGGCCTCTGCTACCTCGACCTCGACGGCTTCAAGGTCATCAACGACAGCCTCGGCCACTCCACCGGCGACCGGCTGCTCGTCGAGGTCGCCGACCGGCTGCAGAGCTGCGTCACCGGGGCCGGCGAGATGGTGGCCCGGCTCGGCGGCGACGAGTTCGTCGCGCTCACCACCGCCCCCGGCGGCGAACGCGACGTCACGGAGATGGCCGACCGCATCCTCGCCGCCCTCGCCACACCCCTGCGCATCGACGGCCGCGAACTCACCGTGCGCGGCAGCCTCGGCGTCGTCGAGGGACCGGCAGGGGAGCGGACCCCGGCCGAGGTGCTCCGCAGCGCCGACATCACCATGTACCGGGCCAAGTCTGCGGGCGGGAACCGCTTCGAGCTCGCCGACCCCGAGGCGGACGCCCGCGCCATCACCCGGCACGGGCTCACCACGGCCCTGCCGACGGCCCTGGAGCGCGGCGAGTTCTTCATCGAGTACCAGCCGCTCGTCCACCTCGACGACGGCAGCGTGCACGGCGCGGAGGCCCTCGTCCGGTGGTGCCACCCGCAGCACGGGGTGCTCGGCCCGGACCGCTTCATCCCGCTCGCCGAGGACACCGGGCTCATCGTGCCGCTCGGCCGCTGGGTGCTCCAGGAGGCCGTGCGCCAGGCCCGCTTCTGGCAGACCCGGCACTCCGACGGCGGCCCGCTCCGCATCAACGTCAACCTGTCGCCGACGCAGCTCCACCACCCGCGCCTGGTCGCCGACACGGTCGACGTCCTGGAGCGCTCCGGCCTCGAACCGGGCGCGCTCTGCCTGGAGGTCACCGAGTCGGCGCTGATCGGCGCCGACGAGGACCTCCTGAAGCCGCTGCGGCAACTCGCCGAGATGGGCGTGGACATCGCGCTCGACGACTTCGGCACGGGCTACTCGAACCTGGCCAATCTCCGGCGGCTGCCGGTGAGCGTCCTCAAGCTCGACCGGTCCTTCACCCGGGGCATGCAGCAGCATCCGGTGGACCCGGTCGACCTCAAGATCGTCGAGGGGATCGTCTCGCTGGCACACAGCCTGGAACTGGCGGTCACGGTCGAGGGCGTGGAGACCGGCGCCCAGGCGCGCCAGCTCCGCGACCTGGGCTGCGACACGGCCCAGGGCTGGTACTACGCCCGCCCGGGCGCCCCGGACCGCATCCACTCCCTGCTCCTCGCGGACGCGGTCTGAGCTTCGCGCGGTGGGCCCTCAGTCCTCCTCGGAGAGCTGAGGGGCCCACTCGTACCGGGCGGTGCCGGGCCGGAAGGGTCCGGCGGCCCCTCCTCGACCACGGCCGGAAGGGTGCGGACCGGGGTCGGGGTGGAGAAGGCCGGAGTGTCCGCGGACCCGGGGCCCGCGGTGAGTGTGGAGAGCGCGGTCATCACGGCGGCGGTGCATACGACGGCGCCGAGGACGGCAGCCCCGAGGGCTCTGCGGCCCCGGCGGCGGGGAGCCGACGGGGGAGCGGTCGTCGTCGGGGGGCGCTCCGGAGCCGTGTCCATCGGACCGTCTGCGAACTGGTCCGGTACGAGGAAGGGTTCGCCCTCCCACAGGACCGGCCATTGCTCGGGCCCCAGGGCGGCCCGGCGGCGGGCCGGTCCCCGGGTGCCTCGGCAGTCATGGCGGCCACGAGGTCGGCGGGCGCGCCGAGTTCCCGCAGGACGAGCCCCGCCGCGTAGGCGTCCTGTGCGGGGCCGCCCCCGGCCCCGGCCCGGACCTCCGGGGCCGCTCGCCGCGAGGAGCAGGTTGGACGGCTTCACGTCGCCATGTACGAGCCCGGCCGCGTGGACGGCGGTCAAGGCGTCCATGAGCTGATGGGCGATCAGCAGGCCCACCGGTGGGGGAAGTTCCCCGTACGTGACGAGGGTCCCCCCCCGTGTGGGCAATCGTCCCGCTGGGGCGGGACGGGTGGGCACACGGGACGGCGCGCTCAGCGGCGCCTCCGCGTTCCGCGCCGTGACCCGCACCACCAGCTCGGTGCACCGGGTGCGGGTCCAGGCTCAGTAGCCTCTGGCGCCGGCAAGAGCGCCGTTCCGTTGTGCCCACCAGTTCCGCCCCTTGCGGAACGCCTGCCCACAACGGGCGGAAGCGCGCCCACAACGGGGTGGGTCAGAGCGTTGCCAGCGTGAGCACCACGGTGTCGGCGCTCGTCGCGACCGAGACGGACGTCTTGTCCGAGGTGGCGGTGAAGACGCCGGCGATGTCCACCACCGTGTACTGCGCGCCCTCCAGGGCCTTGCGGTACTCGGCGACGACGGCCTTCGGGTCCTGGGTGGTGAAGGTCAGGACGTAGGCGCCCTGGCTGCCGGTGACCGAGGTCAGTTCTCCGGTCGGCAGCGGCAGGCCCGCGGGCAGGTCGTCCGGCTTCTTCACGCCGCCGGTCGTGGGCGCGTCGGTGGTCGGGGAGGCGCCGCTGTCGGCCGGAGGCTGAGTGGTGGGGGTGGCGGTGGCCGTCGCGCCGCCCTTGGCGTCGGTGCCGTCGGCCCCGCACGCGGTCAGCCCGAGGACGGCGAGGGCGGCGACGGCGGCGAGCGAAGTGGTGCGCTTCCAGGGCATGGTGACGTCCCATCAGTGAGGGTGGGTGAGGTCGTGCCTTCCGACGGGGAGATTGACATATGAAAACTCCCTTTGACAAGTGTCAATTCGGAGGCCTAGCTTCCTTCCATGGACGCGACCGCCATCGCCCGCAACCAGGAACTCCAGCGACAGTGGTACGGGGCTCCGCTCGGCGAGCTGTGCCGGGACCTGTGCGAGCGCTTCGGAACGACCCAGTCCGGGCTCGCCGAGATCCTGGGGATCTCGCCCGCCATGCTCAGCCTCGTCATGCGGGGCCAGCGCGCCCGGATCGCCAACCCCGACGCGGCGGCCCGCCTGTCCGCCGTCCTCCACCTCGCCCAGGAGGTCCGCGCCGGCTCCGTACCGGACGGGAGGGTGCCGGAGGTCCTCGCGGAGATCCGTGCCTGCCGGACACCGGGCCAGGACTCGATGGGCGCCGCGGTGCTCCCGCAGCACGAGGCGGAGGACACCTCGGCCGACCCCGACCTGCGGTTCGCCCTCCGCCTGCGCGACCTGCTCACCAGCCGCGCGGGCGCCGTCGACATCCTCGCCGCGGCGGCGCTCCTCGACGGGGACCACCCCGGCCTCGCCGAGATCCTCCGCGTCTGCGGCGCCGGACGCACGGACGAGGCCGTAGCCCTGGTCCGCACGACCGGCCGCTGACCAACGGGCAGTGCGCCGCAGCCCCGCGCCGCCCGGCCGCCGACCGTCGGCCGCGCCGCAGCCCCGCGCGCCAGGCCGCCGACCGTCGGCCGCGCCGCAGCCCCGCGCCGCCCGGCCGTTGACCTCCGGGAGCGCCCCGGCCCCCGCCCTTGAAGCCGTGGCGCCTCACACACCCCTGCGGGACGCCATGAGCAGCCTCTGGAGCTCCCGGGCCGCCCTCGGCGGGGCCACATCGCTGCGGTGCGCGAGCGCAATCGTGCGCCGCAGTCCCGGCCGGGCCAGGGCCGTCACCCGCAGGTCCCGGCCCGCGCGGGCCGCGACCATCGCCGGGACGACCGCGAGCCCGAGCCCCGCCCGTACAAAACCGAGCACCGCGTCCAGCTCCCCGCCCTCCACGGTGAACGCCGGTTCGAAGCCCTCCGCCCGGCAGGCCGCCACGGTCAGTTCCCGCAGGTCGTAGCCGTGCCGGAACATGACCAGGGGCTGGTCCTTCAGGTCTTTGATCCGCACCGGTCGGCGCGGGGCCGGTTCCGAGGCCGCGGAGACCACCACCAGGTCCTCCCGGAGCAGCTCGACCGTGGTCAGGGCGGGGGAGGGGGAGGGGAGCGGGAGGACGACCAGGGCCAGGTCGAGCGCCCCGCGCGCCAGCTCCCGTACGAGATCGTGCGAGCCGCCCTCCTCGATCAGGAGCTCGATCCCCGGGTGCAGGTCGTGGAAGGCCCGCAGCACGTCCGGCAGGAGCCCGGTGCACAGGCTCGGCGTCGCGCCGAGCCGCACCCGGCCCCGCTTGAGCTGCGCCAGCTCCTGCACCTCCAGGCGGGCCGTCTCCGTGTCGGCGAGGATCCGCCGCGCGAGCGGCAGCAGGGCCTCGCCGGCGTCGGTGAGGGCGATGTTCCCCCGGGCGCGGCTGAACAGCTCCGCGCCCAACTCCTGCTCCAGGGCCTTGATCTGCTGCGAGAGCGAGGGCTGCGAGACGTGCACGCGCTCGGCGGCCCGGGTGAAGTGCCGGGTCTCGGCCACCGCGACGAAGTAGAGGAGCTGCTGGAACTGCATGCTCCCAGCGTAGGCGATAAGGATAGGTAGAGCCTATGGAGATCAGCCGGAGCATGTCTTGGACCTCTCGGGCCCTTCGGCCCTAGCGTCGAGCACATGGCTCTGGCACCCACGAGGGAGCGGACGGCCGCCCGCCCGCCGTCCCCCACACCCTCCCGCGGATTCTGGTCGTCGACCCTCGGCAAGAAGACGGTCATGGCCGTCAGCGGGCTCGTCATGCTCGGCTATCTCGTCGCCCACGTCGCCGGCAACCTCAAGGTCTTCTTCGGCCCGGAGGAGTTCAACGCCTACGGCCACTGGCTGCGCGTCATGGGCGCCCCCGTCCTGCACCACCACTGGGCCCTCTGGCTGGTCAGGATCGTGCTCCTCGCCGCCGTCTTCGCCCACGCCGTCTCCGCGTACCAGCTCAGCCGGCGCGATCTGAGGGCGCGCCCCACCGCGTACGTCCACCGCCGCAAGCGCTCCTCGTACGCCACCCGCACCATGCGCTGGGGCGGGATCATCCTCGCCCTGTTCATCGTCTGGCACGTCCTCGACCTGACCACCGGCACCGTCCACCCCGGCGGTTTCGAGGAGGGCAAGCCCTACCAGAACGTCGTCGACACCTTCTCCACCTGGTACGGCAACGTCGTCTACATCACCGCGATGCTCGCCCTCGGCCTGCACGTCCGGCACGGCTTCTGGAGCGCCGCCCAGACCCTGGGCGTCGGCAACGCCCGCCGCGAGCGGCTCCTCAAGGCCCTCGCCAACACCCTCGCGCTCGTCCTGACCGCGGGCTTCGTCTCCGTCCCCGTCGCCGTCATGACCGGAGTGGTGAGCTGACATGAGCTATCTCGACTACGTCACCGGTGAGCCCATCGCCGACACCAAGGCGCCCGAGGGGCCCATCGCCGAACGCTGGGACACCCGCCGCTTCCAGGCCAAGCTGGTCAACCCAGCCAACCGCCGCAAGCACCGGATCATCGTCGTCGGCACCGGCCTCGCCGGCGGCTCCGCCGGCGCGACCCTCGCCGAACAGGGCTACCACGTCGTCCAGTTCTGCTTCCAGGACTCCCCGCGCCGCGCCCACTCGATCGCCGCCCAGGGCGGCATCAACGCCGCGAAGAACTACCGCAACGACGGCGACTCGATCCACCGCCTCTTCTACGACACGGTCAAGGGCGGCGACTTCCGGGCCCGCGAGTCCAACGTCCACCGCCTCGCCCAGATCTCCGTCGAGATCATCGACCAGTGCGTCGCCCAGGGCGTCCCCTTCGCCCGCGAGTACGGCGGCCTCCTCGACACCCGCTCCTTCGGCGGCGTCCAGGTCTCCCGCACCTTCTACGCCCGCGGCCAGACCGGCCAGCAGCTCCTCCTCGGCGCCTACCAGGCGCTGTCCCGGCAGATCGCCGCCGGAAACGTCGAGATGCACGCCCGTACGGAGATGCTCGACCTGATCGTCGTCGACGGGCGGGCCCGCGGCATCGTCGCCCGCGACCTGATCACGGGCGAGATCTCCACGCACTACGCGGACGCCGTCGTCCTCGCCAGCGGCGGCTACGGCAACGTCTTCTACCTGTCGACGAACGCCATGAACTCCAACGCCACCGCCGTCTGGCGGGCCCACCGGCGCGGCGCGTACTTCGCCAACCCCTGCTTCACCCAGATCCACCCCACCTGCATCCCGCGCACCGGCGACCACCAGTCGAAGCTGACCCTGATGAGCGAGTCGCTGCGCAACGACGGCCGCATCTGGGTCCCGAAGGCGAAGGGCGACACCCGGCCCGCCGCCGAGATCCCCGAGGACGAGCGCGACTACTACCTGGAGCGGATCTACCCCTCCTTCGGCAACCTCGTCCCCCGCGACATCGCCTCCCGCGCCGCGAAGAACGTCTGCGACGAGGGCAGGGGAGTGGGCCCCGGCGGACAGGGCGTCTACCTGGACTTCGCCGACGCCATCCGCCGCATGGGCCGCAAGGCCGTCGAGGCGAAGTACGGCAACCTCTTCGACATGTACGCGCGGATCACCGCGGAGGACCCGTACGAGGTCCCCATGCGGATCTACCCCGCCGTGCACTACACGATGGGCGGACTCTGGGTCGACTACGACCTCCAGACCACCGTCCCGGGCCTCTTCGCCATCGGCGAGGCCAACTTCTCCGACCACGGGGCCAACCGGCTCGGCGCCTCCGCCCTCATGCAGGGCCTCGCCGACGGCTACTTCGTCCTGCCCGCCACCATCAACGACTACCTGGCCCGCCATCCGCACGGCGAACCCGTCACCGACGACCATCCGGTGGTCCGCGAGGTCCTCGCCGAGACCGAGGACCGCCTGAACCTCCTCCTCTCCGTCGACGGCGACCGCACCCCCGACTCCTTCCACCGCGAACTCGGCGAACTCATGTGGGAGTACTGCGGGATGGCCCGCACCGAGGAGGGTCTGACCAAGGCCCTGCGCCGCATCCCGGAGATCCGCGAGGAGTTCTGGAGCCGCATCAAGGTCCCCGGCACCGGCGAGGAGTTCAACCAGTCGCTGGAGAAGGCCAACCGGATCGTCGACTACCTGGAGCTCGCCGAGCTCATGTGCCTCGACGCGCTGCACCGCGCCGAGTCCTGCGGCGGCCACTTCCGTGAGGAGTCCCAGACCCCGGACGGCGAGGCCGCGCGCCGCGACGAGGAGTTCTCGTACGCGGCGGCCTGGGAATTCCGGGGGTCCGGGGGTCGTCCCCCGGGAGGGCGCAGCACCCCCGACGGAGCCGCCCCCGTCCTCCACAAGGAGGACCTCGCCTTCGAGTACGTCCACCCCACCCAGCGGAGCTACGCATGAGGCTCAACCTGCGCGTCTGGCGCCAGAAGAACGCCGGCACCGAGGGTGCCATGGCCACCTACGAGGTGGACGGGGTCTCTCCCGACATGTCCTTCCTGGAGATGCTCGACACCCTCAACGAGGACCTCATCCTGCGCGGCGAGGACCCCGTGGCCTTCGACCACGACTGCCGCGAGGGCATCTGCGGCGCGTGCAGCCTCGTCATCAACGGCGACGCGCACGGGCCGGAGCGCACCACGACCTGCCAGCTGCACATGCGCTCCTTCCGCGACGGCGACACCATCGACGTCGAACCCTGGCGCGCGTCCGCCTTCCCCGTCGTCAAGGACCTGGTCGTCGACCGCTCCGCCTTCGACCGCGTCATCCAGGCCGGCGGCTACATCACCGCCCCCACCGGGGCCGCCCCCGAGGCCCACGCCACCCCCGTGCCCAAGGCCGACGCCGACTCCGCCTTCGAGCACGCCGAGTGCATCGGCTGCGGCGCGTGCGTGGCGGCCTGCCCCAACGGGTCGGCGATGCTCTTCACCTCCGCCAAGATCAACCACCTCAACGTCCTGCCCCAGGGCTCCCCGGAGCGCGAGACCCGGGTCCTCGACATGGTGGCCCAGATGGACGCCGAGGGCTTCGGCGGCTGCACCCTGACGGGCGAGTGCGCCACGGCCTGCCCGAAGGGCATCCCGCTCCCCTCGATCGCCGCGATGAACAGGGAGTGGCTGCGGGCACGGCGCAAGGCCCCGCGCGGCTGATCGGATCCGGACAGTCTGGCGGCGTGGGCTCCGCCACACCGCGCACCCCGGAGCCGAAGATCATTCACGGAAAGATCACTTTCTCCGTAGGATCTTCGCTCCGGGGTGCTCCTGTCTGCCGCGACAGCAAGATCAACTCCGTTCAAATCTGTACTTATCGTGGCAAGTTGTCCACTTCGCGGCCAACCGGCCGCCGGTGATTTCCGCCGCGCCGACACCCCCGGGTACTGATGAAGGCCGCCGGGGGGCACCTGACCGAACCCCCCGGTCGTACCGACCATTTGGGGGATTCATGTCCAGCATCACCCGCCGCCGGGCCCTCGGCGTCGCGGCCGGCGCGGCAGGCGCCGCCGCGGGCCTCGCCCTGGCCGGCCCGGCCGCCGCCGCTCCCGGGGCCGCCGCTCCCGCGGCCGCCCCGAGCTCGTTCGACGAGGTCTACCAGGGCCGCCGCATCCAGGGCGGGCCCTCCCACGGGGGCGGCCACCACGGGGGACACCACGGAGGCGGCTACTCCGTGACGATCGACGGTGAGGAACTGCACGTCATGCGGAACGCCGACGGCACCTGGATCAGCGTGATCAACCACTACGAGCCCGTCGCCACGCCCAGGGCGGTGGCCCGCGCGGCCGTCCGGGAACTCCAGGGCGCCCCGCTCGTCCCCCTCACCCTCACCTGATCCGAGCCAGGAGCCGCACCACCATGACCGTACGCAAGAACCAGGCCACCCTCACCGCCGACGAGAAGCGGCGCTTCGTCGACGCCCTCCTGGAGCTCAAGCGCTCCGGGCGGTACGACACCTTCGTCACCACGCACAACGCCTTCATCATGAGCGACACCGACAGCGGTGACCGGGTCGGCCACCGCTCGCCCTCGTTCCTGCCCTGGCACCGGCGCTTCCTCATACAGTTCGAGCAGGCCCTGCAGTCCGTGGACCCGGCCGTCAACCTCCCGTACTGGGACTGGACGGCCGACCGCACCTCCCGCTCCTCCCTCTGGGCGCCGGACTTCCTCGGCGGCACCGGCCGGGCGCGTGACGGCCAGGTGACGGACGGCCCGTTCGCCCGCGCCGGGAACCGCTGGGCGGTCAACGTCCGCGTCGACGGTCGGGACTACCTGCGGCGCGACCTCGGCGCCGGTGGCCGCCAGCTGCCCACCCGGGCCGAGGTGGACTCGGTCCTCGCCATGGAGACGTACGACACGGCCCCCTGGAACAGCTCCTCGGACGGCTTCCGCAACCACCTGGAGGGCTGGCGCGGGGTGAACCTCCACAACCGCGTCCACGTCTGGGTCGGCGGCCAGATGGCCACCGGAGTCTCCCCGAACGATCCCGTGTTCTGGCTGCACCACGCCTTCGTGGACAAGCTCTGGGCCGACTGGCAGGCCCGGCACCCCCGGTCCACCTACCTGCCGGCCGCCGGCACCCCGAACGTCGTCGACCTCCGCGACACCATGCGCCCGTGGAACGACGTGACCCCGGCGGACATGCTGGACCACACCCGCCACTACACCTTCGACACGGCGGCCTGATCCCGCGGGGATCGGGGTTCAGCACCTCGGGGCTCAGCGCCTGATCCCGCGAGCGGCCGGCGGGCGTGGCGTCCGGGCCCCGGGATTCAGCCCCGCTCGCCGAACCCCAGGGCCCGGGCCAGATACGGCGCGGTGCGGCTGTCCGCCGCCCGCGCCACCCGGTCCGGGGGACCCGCGGCCACCACCCGGCCGCCCTGGTCGCCGCCGCCGGGGCCCAGGTCGAGGACCCAGTCGGCGGTGGCGACGACGTCCATGTCGTGCTCGACGACGACCACCGAGTGCCCGGCGTCCACGAGCCCGTGCAGCTGGCGCATCAGGACCTCCACATCGGCCGGGTGCAGCCCGGTCGTCGGCTCGTCCAGGACGTACAGGGTGTGGGCGCCGCGCGGCCGCTGGAGCTCCGAGGCGAGCTTGATGCGCTGCGCCTCGCCGCCGGAGAGCTCGGTGGCCGGCTGCCCGAGCCGCAGATAGCCGAGGCCCACGTCGAGGAGGGCCCGCAGGCTCCGGGCCGCCGCGGGGGTGTCGTCGAAGAAGGCGGCGGCGGACTCGACCGTCAGATCGAGGACCTCGGCGATGGTGAGGCCGCGCAGCCGGACCTGGAGGGTCTCGGGGTTGTAGCGGGCGCCGTGGCAGTCGGGGCAGGGGGCGTACGTACTGGGCAGGAAGAGCAGCTCCACCGAGACGAAGCCCTCTCCCTGGCAGGTCTCGCAGCGGCCCCCGGGCACGTTGAAGGAGAAGCGGCCCGCCTTGTACCCGCGTGCCCGGGCCTCCTCGGTCTCCGTGAAGAGCTTGCGCACGACGTCGAAGAGCCCGGTGTACGTGGCGAGGTTGGAGCGCGGAGTACGGCCGATGGGCCGCTGATCCACCGTCACCAGGCGACCCACTCCCGGGACTTCGTCGGTCAGCGCACCGACGAGCGTCGACTTCCCGGAGCCCGACACGCCCGTCACGGCCGTGAGGACGCCGACCGGGAAGGCCGCGTCCACCGCCCGCAGGTTGTGCAGGGTGACCGGCCCCGGCCGCAGCCAGCCCGCCGGCTCCCGCACCGTCCGCGCGGGCGCGGGCGCCCGGTCGAAGAGGAACCGCCGGGTCGCGGAGACCTCGACGCCGGCCAGTTCCTCCGGCGGGCCGCTGTGCAGCACCCGCCCGCCGTGCACACCGGCGCGCGGGCCGACGTCCACGAGCCAGTCGGCGTGCCGGACGACGTCGAGATGGTGCTCGACGACGAAGACCGAGTTCCCGGCGGCTTTCAGCCGGTCGAGGACCACGAGCAGGGCCTCCGTGTCGGCCGGGTGCAGCCCGGCGGAGGGCTCGTCGAGGACGTACACCACCCCGAAGAGACCGGAACGCAGCTGGGTGGCCAGCCGGAGCCGCTGGAGCTCGCCGTTGGAGAGCGTCGGGGTGGCGCGGTCCAGGCTGAGGTAGCCGAGGCCGAGTTCGGTGACCGTGCCGATGCGGGCGACCAGGTCCTCGGTGAGGACCCGCGCGGTCGCCGAGGTGTCCGGCGCCGTCGCCGCGACCGTCGAGAGCAGACCCGACAGGGCGGTGAGCGGCAGGGCGGCCAGTTCGGCCACGTTCCAGCCGGCGAAGGTGACCGCGAGCGCTTCGGGCCGCAGTCGGCCGCCGCCGCAGGCCGGACAGGGCGAGCTGGTGAGGAAACGCTCCGCCTTCGCGCGCAGGGTCGGGCTCTTCGAATCGGAGAAGGTCCGCAGGACGTAGCGGCGCGCGCTCATGTACGTGCCCTGGTACGGGCGTTGGATCCGGTCGGCCTCCCGCACCGGGTGCACGGTGACGACCGGCTGCTCGTCCGTGAAGAGGATCCACTCCCGGTCCTTCGCGTCGAGCTCCCGCCAGGGCCGGTCGACGTCGTACCCGAGGGTGTCGAGGACGTCCCGCAGGTTCTTCCCCTGCCAGGCACCGGGCCAGGCGGCGATGGCACCCTGACGGATCGACAGGTCGGGGTCCGGCACGAGGAGTTCCTCGCTGGTGTCGTGGATCAGACCCAGACCGTGGCACGAAGGGCACGCGCCCGCCGGCGTGTTGGGGGAGAAGGCGTCGGAGTCGAGCCGCTCCGCCCCCTCCGGGTAGTCCCCGGCCCGCGAGAACAGCATCCGCAGGGAGTTGGACAGCGTGGTCACCGTACCGACGGAGGAGCGGGCGTTCGGCGAGGACCGGCGCTGCTCCAGGGAGACCGCCGGCGGCAGCCCGGTGATCTCGCCGACCGCGGGCGCCCCCACCTGGTGGATCAGCCGCCGCGCGTACGGTGCCACCGACTCGAAGTACCGGCGCTGCGCCTCGGCGTAGATCGTCCCGAAGGCCAGCGACGACTTGCCGGAGCCGGAGACCCCGGTGAACACGACGAGCGCGTCGCGCGGGATGTCGACGTCGACGCCGGCGAGGTTGTGCTCGCGGGCGCCTCGGACGCGGACGTACGGATCGTGGGGGGTGTCATGCATGGGCCGACCTTATCGAACGGTCCGCTTTTGCCCTGATCGTTCCCGTCGTCAGGCGGCCGGCGGTGTCAGCCCGACGGCCCGTGCGAGCAGGCGGTACGACTCGCTCAGCGCCGCCCGGTCGTACGTGCTCGTGGTGACCAGCACCTCCTGCGCCCCGGTCTCCTTCACCGCCCGCTCCAGCGCCTCCGCCACCTGCTCCTCCGTCCCGTGCACGTGCCCTTCGAGCCCCGCCTCGTAGAAACCGCGCTGCTTCTCCGTCATCGGCAGCTCCTCGATCCGCTCGGGAGCGGCCAGCGGCGGAAAGTCCCCGCGGGTGCGCGAGTACGCGAGCGACCAGGCCTCCGGGATCAGCAGCCGCCGGGCCTCCGCCTCGGTGGCGGCCACCGCGACCGTCCCGGCGACGACCACGTACGGCTCCGCGGCCCACGAGGACGGGCGGAAGGCGGCACGGTAGGTGTCGACGGCCTTCAGGAGCCGGTCCCGTCCGCGCAGGTCACCGATGACGAGCGGCAGCCCGGCCGCCGCGGCGATCCCGGCGCCCTCCCCGGTCGCGAGGACGAAGGGCGGCACCCGCAGCCCCTCGGCGGGCCTGGCGTGCACGTGCGGGTGCGCCGTCTGCTCGCCGGTGAACCAGCCGAGGAGCTCGGCCAGCTGCTCCCCGAACCGGTCGGCCTCCTCCTTGGCACGGCCGAGGGCCCGGCGGACGCCGTCCGTGAAGCCCACCGAGCGGCCGATCCCCATGTCGATCCGGCCGGGGAAGAGGGACTCGAGCACACCGAACTGCTCGGCCACGACCAGCGGCCGGTGGTTCGGGAGCATCACCCCTCCCGTACCGACCCGGACCGTGGAGGTCGCGGCGGCGACGGCGGCGGCGAGCACGGTGGGCGCCGATCCGGCGACGCCGGGCACGCCGTGGTGCTCCGACACCCAGAAACGGTGATAGCCGAGGGCCTCCACCTCCCGGGCCAGGCGCACGGTGTCGCGCAGCGCCTGCGGTGCGTCCTCGCCCTCCCGGGTCCGGGAGCGGTCGAGGACGGAGAAACGGATGCCGTCGAGGAAGGTGCTCACGGAGGATTCAACGCGCTGGACCGGCAGGGATTCCCGGAGCGGCCCTGCGGCGGCCGGTGCCCCGACGCCACCGTGATCAGCCGAGCCCGGTGTCCTCGCCGACGTGGTCCGGGAGGCCGAAGAGCGGAAACAGGCGCTCGGTGTCACGGAAGGCCGTGATGCCGGCGATCCGGTCGCCGGAGAAGTCGACGACCTGCAGGGCCCAGGGGGTGTACCCGGGCCCGTCCGGCCGGGGGCGGTACTGGCCGAAGGCGGGGGTGCCGTTCGCCGTGGTCGGAATCAGGCGCGAGCCGCGGCAGCCGACGGCCGGCCCCGTCAGCCACGCCCGGATGTCGGGGACCCCGCGCATCCACTTCGCGTACGGGGGCAGGCACAGGGTGGCATCGACGTGGAGCAGCATGTTCAGCTCCTCCATGTCGTAGCGGGAGAACGCCCGGGCGTACCGCTCGGCCAGCACGCGACGGACACCGTCGGACGGCTGCCCGAGCTGCCCGTCCGTCCCATCCCGGCGGTCGGCGAGGGTGGCGCGGGCGCGCTGCAGGGCGCTGTTGGCCGAGGCGACGGTGGAGCCGTGCAGGTCGGCCACCTCGCGGGCGGAGAAGCCCAGGACGTCCCGCAGGATCAGCGTGGCGCGCTGTCTGGGCGGCAGGTGCTGGAGCGCGGCGACGAACGCGAGCCGTACCGACTCGCCCGTCGTCGCGGACGACTCCGGATCCCCGCTCGGGCAGGGCTCCACCCACAGGGCGGCGTCCTCCGCGGCCGCCGGCGGGGTGCCGCCGTCACTGGGCCCGGCCAGTCCCATGGGCAGCGCCCGTCGCCTGCCCGAGGCGAGGGCGTCCAGGCAGACGTTGGTGGCGATGCGGTACACCCACGACCGCAGCGACGAGCGCCCCTCGAACCGGTCGACGCTCCGCCAGGCCCGGACCAGCGTCTCCTGGACGGCGTCCTCGGCCTCGGCGTACGACCCCAGCATCCGGTAGCAGTAGCCGGTCAGCTCCCGCCGGTACTCCTCGATCCGGTCCATCGCCCCGTCCGCCACGGCGTCCCGCATGCCCTCCCCTTCGACTCCGGGCCGGGCATTCCCCTGCCGGGCCACCGCGCAACGATGCCACGGACCGGGACCGGCTCGTGCGGAGGGCCTCGGTCAGGGCGTCGCGGCGACCGCCTGATCGACGCGCTCGCGCAGGCGGGCCGCGTCGATGCTCGGTGGCGCGCCGAACTGGCGCTTGTACTCGCGGCTGAACTGCGAGGGGCTGTCGTATCCCACCCGGAGGCCGACGCCGGTCACGTCGTGCGGGCGATTGGCCAGGAGGAGCCGCGCGGCCTGCAGGCGGATCTGCTTCTGGTACTGGATCGGGCTCATCGCCGTCACCGACTGGAAGTTCCGGTGGAACGCCGAGACGCTCATCCCGGAGGAGCGCGCCAGGTCTTCGACGCGGAAGGCCTCGGCGTAGTGGTCCCGGATCCAGTCGACCGCCCGGGTGATGTGGTTCAGGCTGCTGTCCGCGAGGCCCAGTTGCCGGACCGCCTCGCCCTGCTCTCCCGTCATCAGCAGCCAGAGGATCTCACGTTTGATCAAGGGGACCAGGACCCGTCGGTCACGCGGCCGGTCGAGGAGGCGCAGCAGGCGGACGATCGCGTCGATGAGCTCCGCCGGGGCCTCACTGACCGTGATTCCCGCCCGGGGCGACGCGGTCGGCCGCGGCAGGTCGCCCGGTCCGGCCCGCAGCATCAGTTCCGCGATGACGGCGGGCTCCAGCGTCATCCCGAAGCCGAGTTCCGGGCCGCCCGGTGCGACGCGTCCGGTCACCGGCAGATCGGCCGAGGTGACCAGATACTGGCCGACTCCGTACTCGTACACCCGGTCGCCGAGCGCCAGCCGCTTGGCGCCCTGTGCGATGACGGCCAGCATCACGCCGGACATCGCGTACTCGGGCTCGGCGCCCGGTTCGGCCCGGCAGATCCGGACGCCGTCGACGGCCGTGGTCAGATCGGGCCGCGCATGCCGGTCCAGCAGGTCGCGGAGCTCGTCGAGGGACATGTCCCCATCCCACCACGAGGCGGCACGACTCTCCTGAGGGGGAGAGGATCGTGCAAGAAGTCGCGAACATCGTGACGGCGTCCGAATCGACGCGGGAGGCTAGTCCGCCGTGTGCTCGTACGTGGCGATCAGCCCGCCGCGGGCGATCGTCCGGAACCGGAGATGGAAACCGACGAGGGCGGGTGACGCGTCGGCGTCCGGTCCGAGCTTCTCCTCGTCCACGGCGTACACCGTGAACACATAGCGGTGCGGGCCGTCTCCCGGCGGCGGTGCGGCTCCGCCGAAGTCCCTGCTGCCGTAGTCGTTCCGGGCTTGTACGGCGCCTTCCGGCAGACCCTTGAAGTCCCCGGTTCCGGCCCCGGCCGGCAGTTCGGTGACATCCGCCGGAATGTCGAAGACCGTCCAGTGCCAGAACCCGCTGCCGGTCGGTGCGTCCGGGTCGTAGCACGTGACGGCGTAGCCGCGGGTGCCCTCCGGCCCGGCCGACCAGCTCAGCTGCGGCGAGGAGTTCCCCTTCGCGTACACGTGCGCCTCCGGCAGGATGCCGCCGTGCGCCAGGTCCTCGCTGCCGACGGACAGTTCGGGGACCGGTGGGTGGAAGTCGTGCGGAAGGGGACGTCGGTTCGTCGGGTCGCTCATGGCTGACTCCTTGTCACGCTCTCGATGAGATGGTCCGGACGGGAACGTTCTCCATCCGAACACGGAGTCCGCGCGACCGACCAGTCGACGAGAGGATCGTGCAAAGGGTCGCCATCTTTGTGAGGACGTGCCCGTGGTGCCGGAAAGCACGGGGCGGCCGGCCCGACTGTGGTACGAACCCCGGGTACGCACCCCGCGACGGAAGGAATGCGGAATGGACCACGACGCCACGAAGGGGCGGCCGGTGTCGGCGGCCGAACTGTTCGACGGTCTGGGGATCGACTACGAGCACGCCTTCGTCCGGCTGCCGGCACAGCTGGCGGCGATCGAGTGGCTCACCGCACGGCTCGGCCCGGGAGCCAGGGTCCTCGACGTCGGCAGCGGTACGGGACGCCCGGTGGCCGACCTCCTGGTGCGCGCGGGCTGCGAGGTGACCGGCATCGACGTCTCCGCCGAGATGGTCGCCCTCGCGAGCGCGCAGGTCCCCGGGGCCCGCTTCGAGCAGTGCGACGTGCGGGCCTTCGACGCGCCCGACGGCGGCTTCGACGCCGTGTGCGCGTTCTTCCCGCTGATGATGATGAGCCGCGCGGAGGCGGCCGCCTGTCTGAAGCGCATGGCCGGCTGGCTGGCGCCGGGCGGCTTCCTGGTGACGGCGACCGTGCCCGCGGAGATCGAGGACGTCGAGATCGTCTGGATGGAGCGCACGGTCAGGGTCTCCAGCTTCTCGGTGGAGGAGTACCTGCGCCTCCAGCGGGAGGACTGCGGCCTCGACGTGCTGCACCACGCGGTGTCGGTCTTCGACCCGGACGACGACCGCGCGGCACCCGAGGAGCACCTCTTCACCTACGCGCGCCGGCCCGCCCCCACGGACTGACGCATCGTCAATTGACGGTGCATCAGTTATTGACGGTTCATCGGTCCGGTCACAGAATGCGGTCACCCGACGGAGGGATCGCCCGTGCCTCGACCGTTGCGCCTCATCGCCGCCGCCTTCGCCCTGACGCTCGTCACCGCCTGCAACTCCGCCTCCAGCGGCGGCAGTACACCCTCCTCCGTGCGCGGAGTGACCGCCGACACGATCAAGGTCGGCGGCATCGTCTCCATGACGACCGCCAGCGGCTACTCCAAGAAGGACACCGACCTCGGCGCGCGGGCCCGCTACGACCGGGCCAACGCCGAGGGCGGGATCAACGGACGGAAGATCGAGTTCCTGGGCGCCGAGGACGACGGCCAGGACCCCGCCAGGAACCTCGCGGCGGCCCGCAAGCTCGTCCAGCAGGACAAGGTCTTCGCCGTCTCCCCGATGAGCTCGGTCACCTTCGCCGGGGCCGACTTCCTCGACGCCCAGAAGGTCCCGACGGTGGGCTGGGGGACGCTCCCCTCGTTCTGCGGGCCCGCGCATCTCTACGGCTTCAACGGCTGCCTCGTCCCCATGCCCGGCGGCACCCTCAACCAGACCTGGCCCGAAGGGCTCGCGGCCGTCCTCGGCGGAGCGCGCGGCAAGTCCGTCGCGCTCATCGCCGGCGACAACGACGCCGGCAAGTTCGGCATCCGTACCTTCACCCAGGGCTTCAAGGCGGCCGGCTTCCAGGTCTCGTACGCCAAGGCCGTCGTGCCCGCGACCTCGATGCCCAGCGACTGGTCGGCGTACACCAAGGAGATCCTCCGCTCCGGACCCGGCGGCGGCGCACCCGACGCCGTGGTCTCCGTGATGCAGACGCCGTACAACATCGGCCTGTTCACCGCGCTCAAGCGGACCGGCTACAAGGGCGTCATCTCCGACCCGACCGACTACGACCCCGGGCTGCTCGCGAAGGACGCCACGAAGCAGGCCCTCGACGGGGTGCACGTGCTGCTGCAGTTCCAGCCCTTCGAGTCCGACAGCCCGGCGATGCGCCAGTTCAAGGCGGACATCAAGAAGGCCGCCGGCGGCAAGGAAGTCCCCCTCAACATGCACATGATGACCGGGTACATGAGCGCCGACCTCTTCCTCTCGATCGCCGCGAAGGCCGGCAAGGACCTCACCGTCGACTCCTTCCAGAAGGCCGCCGACGGCTTCTCCGACACCGGGACGCTCGTGGGTGACCGCGCCGAGCCCAAGGGGAAGAAGGAGAGCTTCGGCTGCGGGGCGCTCGTCCGGCTCAAGAACGGGCGGTACGAGGTGGCCGTACCGTTCAAGTGCTACCCGCCGATCCCCTTCGGCTGAGGGGCGCGTCACGTGGGTGACCTGCTGGGCTTCGTCCTGAGCGGGCTGGTCTCGGGCGCACTGTACGCGCTGCTCGCGACCGGCCTCGTCCTGTCCTACTCGGCCTCCGGGCTCTTCAACTTCGCGCACGGAGCCACCGCCTATCTGTCCGCCCTCGCGTTCTACGAGCTCCACTCCGGCTTCGGCTGGCCCGCCGTTCCCACCGCGCTGCTCCTGGTGTTCGTGGTGGCGCCCGGCCTCGGCTGGGGTCTCGACCGGCTGATGTTCCGCAAGCTGGCGGGGGTCGGCGAGACGGCGCAGATCGTGGCCACGATCGGTCTCCTCGTCGCGCTGCCCGCGGCCGGACTGTGGGTGGTCGAACTCCTGGAGCGGGCGGGCGCCCCGGTGAAGCCCGCCGAGAACCAGTTCGGGCTGCCCGGCGTCGGGCCGAGCCCCGCCGTGTCCTGGCAGCCGCTCGACGGTGTCGGCATCGACTCCGACCAGCTGATCACCTGGATCGCCACCGCCCTCGCGGCGGCCGCCCTATGGGTCCTGATGCGGCACACCCGGCTCGGTCTGCGGCTGCGGGCGGCGGTCGACAACCGGGCGCTGACCGAGCTGCGGGGCATCAGCGCGGACCGGCTGTCCTCGGTCGCGTGGATGCTGTCGTCCGGCCTCGCGGGCCTGGCCGGTGTCCTCGCGACCCCGCTGCTCGGGCTCTCCGCGCACGACTACACGCTGTTCCTGTTCGTCTCGGCCACCGCGGCGGTCCTCGGACGCTTCGCCTCCGTCCCCCTCGCCTTCGCGGGCGGCCTCGGACTCGGGGTGCTGCAGAACCTGGTGGCCGGGTACGCCTCCTTCGCCGAGGGCATCACCGGCTTCCGCACCGCCGTACCGTTCCTCATCCTCTTCGCCGGTCTCGTCGCCCTGGGCCGCCGGCGGCGCCGCGCGGCGGGCACGGCGGCCGTCGACCCACCACCCGTCGAGTACCTCTCGGGGAAGGGCTGGGGCCGCCGCTGGGGCGCGTGGACGGTGGCCGGCGTGCTCCTCGGCACGGCGTTCTACACCGTCACCACGCCCTTCTGGAGCGGGATCCTGGCCCAGGGGCTCGCGATCGGGCTCGTCTTCATGTCGTTCACGGTCGTCACCGGCCTCGGCGCGATGGTGTCGCTCGCCCAGGCGACGTTCGTGACCGGCGCCGCCCTCGTCGCGGGACTCCTGATGAGCCACGGCTGGCCCTTCGTCGCCGCGGCGGCGGTCGGCACCGCGGCCGCCGCCCTCCTCGGCGCGGTCGTCGCACTGCCCGCCCTGCGGCTCGGCGGCCGATCACTGGCCCTGGCCACCCTGGCGCTCGCCTTCCTGGCGGATCAGGTGCTCTTCCAGCTCGGATGGCTCCGCAACGGCGACACCGGGTGGGAGATCCCGCGGCCGGTGGCCGGACCCGTGGACCTGAGCGACGACCGGGCACTGGGGCTCGCCCTCGTACTGCTCAGCGGCCTGCTCGTCGCGCTCCTCACCCGGCTGCGCGGCTCCCGCTGGGGCCGGGCCATGCTCGCCGTCCGCTCGGCACCGGAGGCCGCCGCCGCGTCAGGGGTCTCGGTCGTACGGACGAAGCTGCTGCTGTTCACGGTGTCGGCGGGCCTCGCGGGCTTCGGAGGGGTGCTCTACGCCTCGTACAACACCAGGATCACGGCCACGGACTTCACGGCCATGACGGGCCTGGTGTGGCTGGCGGTCGTGGTCGCGGCGGGGGTGCGCAGGCCGCAGTTCGCGGTGGTCGCGGGGCTCGTCTTCGCGGTGGTCCCCCACCTGATCACGGAGTACGTGACGGAGTCCGCGCACCTGCCGGTGATCCTCTTCGGCCTGGCCGGCCTCGCGCTGGCGAACGACCCCGACGGATACTGCGCGGCGCTCCCGTCGAGACGGGCGGCCCGGCGCGCGGGGGCGGCGACGCGGCGGCGGACTTCGGCCCGGGTGGGCGACGAGCCGCACAACGCCGCCACCGGAACCACCGCCCCGGAAACGGCCGACGGCCCCCGCGAGACGCCGAGCGCCCTCGAACTCGGCGCCGTACGCGCCGGATACGGCGGCGCGCCCGTGCTCCACGGCGTGGACCTCGCCGTGCGCGGCGGCGAGGTCCTCGTGCTGCTCGGTCCCAACGGCGCAGGGAAGTCCACCCTCTGCCGGGTGGCGGCGGGACTCCTCCGGCCCGCGGGAGGACTCGTACGGGTACGGGGCGAGGACGCCACGCGCGACGCGGCCGTCGCCCGGGCGCGCCGCGGGGTGCGGCTGGCCCCCGAGGGGCGGGGCATCTTCGCGGGACTGTCGATCGAGGAGAACCTGGCCCTCCAGCTGACGGACGCCGAGGACCGCGACGCCGTGTACGAGCGGTTCCCCGCGCTCGCCGCCCGCCGCGCCGTCGCCGCAGGGTCCCTCTCGGGCGGCGAGCAGCAGCTCCTCGCCCTCGCCCCGCTCCTCCAGCGACCACCGGCGGTCCTCGTCGCCGACGAACCGTCCCTCGGTCTCGCGCCGCGCGTCGTGGACGAGGTCTTCCGGCTCCTGACCGAACTCCGGGACCACGGCACCGCGTTGGTCCTCGTCGAGGAGAAGGCGGCCGAGGTGCTCGGCATCGCCGACACCGTCGCGTACCTCGCACAGGGCGAGATCGCCTGGTCCGGGCCCCGGTCCGAGGTGGACCGGGACCGGCTCGCCGAGGCCTATCTGGGGACGGGGGTCCACCGATGAGCCGCACGCTGCTCCGCGCGAGCGGGATCGACGTCCGCTTCGGCGGCGTCCACGCCCTGCGCGAGGTGACCGTCTCCGTCGGCCCCGGCGAGATCTGCGGCCTCATCGGGCCGAACGGCGCGGGCAAGACGACGCTCTTCGACGTGCTGTCGGGCATGCGACGACCGGACGCGGGAGCGATCGCGTACGACGGCACGGACATCACCCGCCGGTCCTCCGTCTGGCGGGCCCGGCACGGCATCCGCCGCACCTTCCAACGCCAGCAGCTCTTCGGCCAGTTGACCGTCGCGGACAACCTCGTCGTGGCGCAGGACTGGCGGGGAGGCGTACGGCCCGCGGCGCGCCGCCACCGGGAACGGGCCGCCGCCGTGCTCCACGAGTGCGGGATCGACGCCCTCGCCGACTCGTACGCGGGCGGCCTGCCCGTCGGACAGGCCCGCATGGTCGAACTGGCCCGCGCGCTCGCCGATCCGCCCCGGGTCCTCCTCCTGGACGAGCCGGCATCCGGAACGACCGCCGAGGAGCGCCGCAAACTCGCCGCCGTCATACGGCACATGGCCGACGAGGAGAACTGCGCGGTGCTGCTCGTCGAGCACAACGTGGCCTTCGTGATGGAGCTGTGCTCCCGCGTCGTCGTGCTCGACCTCGGCCGGGTCCTCGCCGAGGGAACGCCGGCCGAGGTCCACGCGGACCCGACGGTACGGGAGGCGTACCTCGGGCAGGCCCCATAAACACGAAAGAGAACCACCCCACCGTCCCGAGTCCCCACCCGGACCGCGACCCGGGGCGATGCCGAGTCGCCCGCGTGTGAGGTTTGAGTGGAAAGCCCCGTCCGCCCACCATGGAGGCATGAGCCACACATTCCGGACCCGCACCCTCGACATCACCACGGGGACCGAGGAAACCGTCTACGACCTGACCCGTCAGTGCTCCTCCTTCCTGGCCGAGGTGGCACAGGGCAGAGACGGTCTCCTGAACGTCTTCACCCCGCACGCGACCACGGGAGTGGCACTGATCGAAACGGGCGCGGGCAGCGACCGCGACCTCCTGGCCGCCCTGCACCAACTCCTCCCCGCGGACGAACGCTGGCAACACCGCCACGGCAGCCCGGGCCACGGCCGCGACCACGTACTCCCGGCCATCGTTCCGCCCCATGCGACGATCCCCGTGATCGACGGCGAACTGGCCCTGGGCACCTGGCAGTCGGTGTGCCTGGTGGACACCAACAAGGACAACCCCCACCGCCAGGTACGGCTGAGCTTCCTGGGCTGATCGCGTCGGTCAAGAGCGTCCTGGGTGTGGCCGCCAATTCTCCTTACGCTCCGGCGAAACGTGGGAAACATGGGCGGCACCACCATGGACGAGATCGAGCGGCCGTACGACGGCTGTGGAAAGTGCCTGCTCGGAGTACGCCGGCTGTCGCGGGTCAAGGCTGCCACGACCTCGCCCGAGCGGCAGCGGGAGGACGTGCTGACGGCTGCCGCCGCCATCGGCGGGCACATCATCGACTGGGCGGCCGAGGTACATGGGGACGTGCCGGCCGCGGAGGTCCCAGCAGTCGGGGCGGATGAGCCCGCGCTTCTCGACGGGGACACGTCCTCGCATGCGAAGGAGCACGTTCAAGAGGTCTTGGCCTTGCGGGACGCCGAGGTCGGCGCGGTCCAGGCCGAGGTTGCGGCCGGCCGGTTCGTAGTAGACGGGGTTACGGAAGAGGTCTTCCTAGTGTCGATCTGAAGGTCGTCGTCCATTGGTACTCCCCGCAGCCGCCACGATGTGCAGGACCGAAGGGGTCTTCCTCTGAGCGGTGGATATGGTCCGAGGCATGTCTACGTACGACCCGACAGCTCGTCTACGAGAAGGTCGAGGGTGAGCTCCTCATGAAGCGCGACGCCGAGGGCGGCCATGGTAGGGGCGAGATGCTGGTCCCAGGCTGCGCTGACGGGCTGGCCGTCGAGCGGCAGCTGCGGGATTCCCGCGGCCTGGCTGCTAGCGGCCAAGTGCTCGTAGTCCTCGGCGCCCATGCGCCATGGCTGTGCTCCGTATCGGTGGATGATCCGGTTCGCCAGAGCGATGCCCGGCCAGTCGAAGTCCCCGTGGTACGCGAATCGGCAGCCGGTGGCGGCGAGGGCGTCCAGGAGGGTGAGGACCACCGTGGCGGCGCTGCCGGAGGTGCACACCAGGGCGTGGATGCAGGCCGCGTCCGCCGCAGCCTCCACCACGCGCGGGTTCTCACAGATATGGATCAATGTTCCGGTGGGCAGTCGCAGCTGCAGGTCGTGCAGGTCCCGCAAGGTGAAGTGGGCTTCGGCGTGATGGTCGGCTCGCTGCCTCAACGCTTGCTCTCGCCAGCCTCCGCCGACGGGCCGCAACCCGTAGGTGAGCACAGTGCTGGAGACCTCGTCCGGTGTGACGGACACCAGCCGCCACAGTGCGCGCCGACCGGCCGCGTCGCCGGGGAACTCGGTGCTGTGGGCGAGGACGATGCCGCGTTGGACGAGGCGTGCGAGCCAGGTGCCGTCGTCCAGGCCGTGTGCGGACCCGGTCGCCGTGGCAGCAAGTTCTCCTCGGCCTCGGGTGCCACCCCGCTCCGGGCCGAGCAATACGGTGAGGACCTGGACAGCCTGCTGAAGCGTCCGTACCGCCGTTTCAGGTGGTACTCCTCTCGGTACGCCGCTACGGCGGAGCAGGTCGTACCACTGACCGGTCCACTCCTGGCCGGCGAGCGGAGACGCCTCCAGCGCCGAGGTGAGTGACGACCAGACGTGCTCGCGCCGTGCCGCGATACCAGCGCGGATGGCACGGCGGTCGGTGAGCGGCTGCCCGAGTTCCTCCAGGACCTCTCTGAGCCCGAGTCCGGCCGCCGAGGCGCGCAGCCGCGTGTCGAGCGCATCGAGGTGCACGGTGACGGTGGCGCCGGTGAGGGGTTTGCCCAGCATGAGGGACAGGTCGTTGCGTTCCTGGGCGTTCACCGAGGTGAGCCGGAGGGATCCGGTGGCCTGCACACCGTTACTCTCCAGGCGCTTGCGTGTCGCCTCCCAGAGCCGGGTGAGCCCGGGACCGGCCAGCCAGTCCTTTGTCGCTGCGGGCAGCTTGCTCATACGGACACCAGGCGCCGGTGCCGGCCGTTCCAGGTGTAATGCAAGGTGGCCACCCCGCGCGCATGGGGATCACGGAGGCATTCGTAGATGTGCAGGGACGGCACCTCCGGCCAGTTGCCCATGAGCCGTTCGCTGGTGAGGATGAAGTCGAGGTCGAGGTCGACGAGGATTCGTCCCAGCCGCCCGTGGGTGGGCTCGTCGACCTTGGCGAAGGCGTCGTCGAGCAGGATCAGCCGCGGCGCGTGTGGTGCCGACTCGGCGAGGCTGGCGAAGTGGGCGGCGGCCGCGGCGAGGAGCACGAGGTAGGAGAGCACCCGCTGCTCGCCCTGGCTGAGCCCGGTGCGACCGGTCAGCTTCCGCCTCCGTCCCGGGGCAGCGTCCTCGACCACGAAGGTGTGGAAGCGGAACCAGTCGCGATAGTCCAGCGCAGTCCGCAGATGGGCGGCGTAACCGGCTGAGGGATCGGTCCGTCGGGCATCCTCGATCCGCCGTTGCAGCACCTCGCGGAGCTGCTCGGTCTGCTCACGCGTGCGCAGGCTCGACGGGCTGCGCAGCAGCTCCACGGCCGCCCGCACGTCCGCGTCCACGTCCTCGTCCAGCTTCCACAGCAGCTCCACGCCGAGACCATGGGAGGTACGCACGGTTCGCAGGGTGTCGTTGAGAGCCGCGACCAGGTTTGCCGCGGTGATGACCTGGGCCGAGAGATGGTCGCCGAGCTCGCCGGTCAGAAACCGCTGGAACACCTCACGTTCGCGCTCGGTGAGCCGTCCCCGGGCCTCTGCCGCCTGGACAGCGATCCGCTCGCCCACGGCCGCGACGTCGTGGGAACCGTGGTCGTCGATCAGGCGGCACACCTTGATCCCGTCGCATTCCTCCAGTTGCGCGTCGTAGCCGCCAGCCAGCTGGTCGCGCAGGTCGGTGTGCCGGTTGAGCAGGGTGCTGTCCGACACCTCGCCCTTCGGGCGGCCGAGGGCCTGTTCCACGCCGTCGGCCAGTGTCCGCAGCGCGCGCAGACGGCTTCGGACGTCGGAGCCGGGGTTGTCCGCAACATCGTCGGGCAACGAGGACCGGTCCAGTCCGGCGCCACGCACCACCTCCGGCCGGCCGAGTGCACCGCGGAGGGCGGCGCCGGTGTCGATGACCGCCGTCTCTTGGTCGGCCAGATCCACGCGCAGGCGCTTCTCGTCCTCTTCTGCGCGTACGCGCAGGTCGTGGAAGTCGTCGCGGGTCCGTTGCGCCGCCGGAAGGGCCTGGCTGGCGTGCACGATGCGCTGTCTGGTTTCCTGCTCGCGGGTGAGGATCTCGTCTTCGGTCGCTCCGACGGCCGTCTCGCGGGTGCGCAGGTCTTGTCGCGCGTCACGCAGCCCGGTGAGGCGCAGCCGGTAGCTCTCCTCCGCGGCCAGGCGGTCTTTTCGGGCGCGTTCGTACCGTTCGACATCGGCGTGATGGCTGCCGAGCCGCTCGGCGGTGCTGCCGACCGCCCTACGAAGGCGACCGATGCCGGTGAGCAGGGCAGCCAGCGCGGTGCGTACGCGTTCCAGTTCGGCGGGGTCGCTGGGCAGGTCATGGGCGGTGGCGGTGGCGTCCGCCTCGGTGCGTGCGGCTACGGCGAGGGCGCGGGCTTCCTCGGCCAGCCGTGCCGCGTGGGTGGCCTTGGCGGTCAGGTCACGCAGTCTTCTCTCGTCCGACTCGGTCCTGCTCCAGGTGTCGGCGAGACTCCGTGCCTGGGGGAAGTCTTGCTCAGCGAACCTGAGGGCCCGGCGCCGGGCATCGGCCTCGGTGAGTTCGTGACGGGCGTTGGCCAGCCGGTGTTCCGTCTGTGTGAGCCGCTCCTCCAGCTCGGCGAGGATGCGCCGCCGTGTCTCGGCGCGTACGGCGGCTCCCACGTACTCGGCGTCACTCTTGTGGTGACGGCCGCTGAGGATGCCCAGACGCCAGGTTCCGTCGTAGTACACAGCGTCATGTGTGGTCGTTTCCTCGGCCGGTGCGAGCGCGATGGCGGCCAGCAGGAGCTCCACCTGCTCGGAGGTGACCCCACACCCCGGTTGCGGTGCTGGGCGCAGGACCGAGGCGAGGTTCGGCCTGTCCGGTAGTGCGGGGCCGGGACGCAGCAGTGTGTCACGAGTGCCGGGATCGACAAGGGCACCGTCCGCGCCGACCCACGCGTCCAGGATCCCGCTGGCCTCCAGCGCCGCTTCCAGACCGGCCCGATGCGAGGGGCTCAGACCATCCGTGAAGTCCACCACCCGGTAAAAAGGCGCTCCGGTGCCCAGCGCCCTTTCAGCGACGCGGTGGTAGGGGACCGACGGCTCCGGATCGGTACGTCGCGCCCAGTCACGCTTCTGACTCGCCAGGCCTTGGAGTTCCTCGTCGAGCCGGCCGACGGCGAGTGCGAGGGCGTCACGGCGCTCGGTGAGTTCCTCGCTGTACGGCTCCAGTGCGGCCTGGGCGACCTGCCACGCCTGACTGTCGATGTCGGGTGGCAGCGTGCGGTCCGCGAACGGGGCGTCGGCGGAGCTCTCGCAGGCAACCACGGTGTGGACGGTGTCCAGCGGCGGGCAGTCGGAACCGACGGCGGTCCGCGTGCGCGTTACCCACTCGGCGACCCGATGGGCATAGGCACCGCTCTCCTCGGCGACCTTCTCACGGCCGGCGTCGAGACGGTCGGCGGCCTCTTCCGCGTCGCCCTCCAGCCGTTCCCGCTCGGTGTCGGCCTGCGCCGCCTGGCTTCGGGCCTTCTCGGCCTGCGCAGTCAGGCGCGTCACCTCCTGGACCATCCGAGTCCGGTTCTTCACGACCGTCTCGGCGGCCTCCATCTGCCCCTGCCAGGACCGCAGTCCGTCCTGCACCGCGGCCGTGTCCATGCGGACGACCGACGGCTGCCGCACGGTGTGCGTCTCCCCGTCCGGAGCGGTCAGCTCCGTCTCGACGGCCTGGGAGCGGACCGTGCGGATCAGGGCGACTGCCTCGCCGAGATGGCCAATGGGAAGCACTGCCTTCTCCGCCTGCGTGAGCAGTTCCCGGTGTTCGGTGCCCAGTTCGGCGAGTCGGCTCCCGAGGTGTTCGACGCCATCGGCCAGCCGCTCGGCCGCACCCTCCTCCGCACCGTGTGCGTTGCCGAGGGCGGTGAAGGCGGCCACGGCGGCGGTGCGCAGCGCCTCGACCGTGCTGCGACGTTCCGACAGTTCGCGCAGACTGCGGTACGCGTGGCTGGCCTGCAGGGCTGCGAGAGCGGTCCGGGCGGTTTCTTCCTCTTCCCGCAGGGTCTCCAGCCGCGCTTCCGACTCCTCCTCCTGCGTCCTCAGCTCGCTGGTCCGCTGTGCGGCGTCTCCGGCCGCCCGCCGTCGCCGCGCGAGCACCTCCAGCTCCCCGCTCACTGCCTGAGCGGAGGTACGCAGGACTCCGGACAGATAGCCCCGGTAACTGGTGAGGAAGGTACGCAAGGCCGTATCGGTGCGCTCCAGGCGGCCGAGCTCGTCGCGTACGGCGTCGAGGTCGTGGAGGTTACGCGCGACCTTCTCGACCACGTCCTCGTCGAGTCCCGGCAGGGTCTCGCTCAGCAGGGAGGCCAGTCCACCGTGCTCGATACGATCCCCGACCGTGGGCCGCCGCAGCCGGTGGAGGAGCTGGGTGAGGTTGCGGTAGCGGGTCGCGTCGGTGATGCCGAACACTTCCCGGGCCACCCGCGAGCGGTGGAGGACCGCGCGGTCGGTGATGTTGTCGGAGCCGACGATCTCCTTGAGCCGGTCGACCGGCAGGGGCTTCCCGCCTTCGACCAGGGGCAGGTCTTCACCGACGCGCAGCGGAGTGACGAAGAACGTCGGCAGCGCCCTTTGCGTCGACTTCGAGGCGCGGATGGCGGCGCCGAGTGTGAGGTGGCGGTGGTCACCGCCGTCGGTCGTGCCTCGGAATTCCACCCACAGGTAGCCCAGACGGTTGGTCTGCTCGAACCCGTCCAGCATCAGCCACGCGAGCGTGGTCCGGCCGGTGCCTGTCGCGTCCAGTGCACGTGAGTCGCCGTCCAGCAGATACGGGAGCAGCATCTCCAGGGCCTTGGACTTGCCCGCCCCGTTCTTGCCGCGCAGCAAGAGCCGTCCGTCGCCGAAGGCGAACTCCTGCTCGTCGTACTGCCAGACGTTCTGAATGCCCGCGCGGTGCAGCCGGAAGCGGGTGCCGACGGTCGTCACGGGGCCGGAACGCGGCAGCGGGATGAGGCCACGCGCATCGGTGGTCACAGCGGTAACTCCTCCTGAACGTCGGTGCGCTTTCGGGCTGCGGTGGCCGGGTGCACGGTCACGTGGGTGGCGTAGCGTGCCGCCGCGGCCAGCAGCAGCCAGCCGTCACCGCCGGGACGTGCCTCACGGACATCCGTCACGGTGCGCCCCTCCGGTGCCTCATCGGCGTACCCGTCCGGCAGGCCGGCTCCCTCGGCGCGCAGCCGGCCGGTCCGGGCCATCAGCCGTATGCGGGCCAGCAGGTCCAGCACGGCCTCCCGCAGGGCGCGGATGTCCTCCAGGTAGCCGCGCTGCCAGTTGCTGCGCTGTCCGTACTCGGCGACCAGTTCGGCCAGCAGCTTGTCCACCAGGCCGTCCGGGACAGCCACGCCGATGACGAGCGTCCCCCCGGTCGCCGGGTGTCCCGGCTCCTGCGGCCGAAGCCGCTCCACGAGCCGCTCCACCAGCAGCAGTGCGGCCTGCGCCACCGTCCCGGTGCCCGGCAGGTGCAGATCCGTCAACTCGTCCTCGGGATCCACCAGCGCCACTCCCTCGGCGCGGATCTCCATCTCCAGGCCCAGAAGTTCGGAGAACGCCTGCGCTTCGCGGCGCTGCCGGGTGCGCAACCAGTCGCGTTCGGCGTCGGTCAGCTCGTCGAGGTAGACGGCGGGTGTCTCGACGAGCATCCGGCGCACATAGGTGCGAGGTCCGCCGAATCCCGGGTCCGCTGCCTGCCGGACCAGGTCGGCGCCGTCACGGGCCTGGGCGAGCGGGCCGGCGACGACGACACGAGCGAGCTCGCGGTCCACGGTGATCAGGGCCTCTCCGCCCGCATCATGCGCGAGTGCGGCCACATGGCCCTCGGTTTCGATGAGGACGCCCCACTCGACGAGCTGCCGCAGAGCCGCTACCAAGGTCCGTTTCCCGGCTGCCCTCCCTGTCTCCTCCAGCACGATGCCCGCGTCGGCCGCGGCGGCCCTGACATCAGCCACCAGCTGTGACAGCAGCAGTTGTTCGGGCGCTGTCACCAGCACGGACAGGGCCAGCGCGAGGCAGGCGTACGTGTGCGGGGTGAAGGAGGTGCCGGTGGAGCGCTCCAGACGGTGGCCGGCTTCTGTCCCCAGCCCCGCCTTGAACAACCGGGCGTAGGAGCTGTCGACCAGCAGGCGGTAGCCGAGCACCTGCTGGAACCGCTTTCCCAACCAATCGGCATGCCTGCGGATCAGCGGGAAGAGGTCGGAGTGCGGCCCGTCCGAGGTGACCAGCGGGTGGGCGAGCAGCAGCCGGGCGGCGCAGCGGCGCTCGGCGGCCAGCGCGACGTCGTGTGCCGAAGGGAGGGTCATGACACACTCACCTCCGCATCCCCGTCGGCAGGGTTGGAGGAGGTGCGGCCGATGTCCAGTTCCAGGTCGTCCAGCAGCAGGTCGCCGTCGGCCGAGTGCAAGACGCACCGGGCACCCGACGTGTGTCGCACGGTGAGCCGGATGCCCAGCTCAGCATCCTCACTGTGCGCCTGGCCGAGATCGAATTCCGTCGCATCCTTCCCATCCGTGTCGGCGCGACGCCGGAGCTGCGCGTTCCCGAGTGCGGTGGCCAGCAGCTCCAGGAGCAGTCCGAGCGCTGCAGAGGTGAGGCGCACCTCGGCGAACCGCCCCGAGGCACGGCGCAGTTCGTCCGCCGCCGCTGTCCTGGCCGCGGCCCGCTCACGGGCAGCGGCGCGCAGCCGCTGCTTCTGTGCGGAGTGGTCCTCCACCGTGGACGTCCGGCCCCGCTGGGCGCGGCTGCCTCTTTCCCGAAGGGCCACCGGCACCTCGACCACTGGGCCGGTCCACCAGCTCGTGTAGGCGGGCACCACCTCGTCGGTGGCAGGAGGTATGCCCAGATGGCGAGCGCCGTAGAGCCCGAAGGCGGCGACGGCGATGTCATGCGCGTCCTGCGGTGCCGCTTCGTCGAACCACCGGGCCAGCCGCAGTAGGTCCCTGCGCCGGGACATCTCGCCGGTGGCCGACCGCAGCATCCGCTTGGCGTTGGCGAGCAGCGACTGCAACGCCCGAAGGGTGGCGTCCCGCAGCTGGTCGACCTGGCTGCCCTGCCCGTCGGTATTGCTGAACCAGCCGCGCAGGCCCTCCCAGTCCGCTACTTCGCGCCCGCGGCTGCGCTGGACCCGTGTCTCCAGTCGGCCGTCGCCCTGCGGTGACAGCCCGGTGAGGCCCTGCGCGTGGGTGTCCAGCCGGGCGAGCAGACCCGGGACGTGCGGCCACAGCGTGTCCAGGGCCGCCGAGATCCGCGGTGCGCGGAACGCTACGTCCTCCGTGATCGCCTCGACATAGTCGAGGAGAAGCTCCTTGAAGCCCTGGTACTCGGCGCTGTCCAGGTCGTACCGGGCCAGCACCTGGCCGAGATAGGCGTAGAAGTCCCGGATGGAGTCCGCAAACTCCGTGAACTGCACGAACAGCGTGCTGACTCGCTCCAGCCCGTCCTGCGGTTCGATGCTGCCGGGCGCGGTCACGAGCAAGGCCAGCTCCCTGAGCCCGCGCTCGACCAGGGCGAGCAGCTCGTTGCTCACCTCGCGGGCGGCGTCCGCCTCGGCCAGAACACCATCGGCGTCACGCTGGATGCGCTCGCCCAGCTTCGACAGCTGGTAGCGCGCGCGGGACCGCTGGTACTCGCTGATGCTGGACGCTTTCACAGTGTGGCTGCTGCGCAGCAGGTTGCCCCACCGCACCAGCTGCTCCAGCCGGACGGTGAGGGTGTCGGCGTCGAGCCCGACAGCAGGTGCGCCAGCCTGGCGGAGCTTTCCCATGACTTCCGACACGGAAAGGTCCGCCAGCAGGGTCCCGCAGAAGACCCGCATGATCGCGACGTGCTCCAGTCGCTCGGGCGCGCTGAGGTAGCTGTACGCGTCCAGCCGCCTGCGTGGTTCGTCCTCGTCAGCGGCCGACGACGCGCCGGGCGCGGGTGCACTCATATCTGCGATATTACGTGGTGTGTTCAGCCATTGTCGGTGTGTTGCCGTAGACGCTCCTGGGTCGTGCGGAGGCGGCTTCCGTATTCTCCTGACGGCCCGGGGGACGTAGAAGCCGCCTCTGCTTCCGTACTGCCGTGGATACGGGCCGAGGGCTGGTCAGGCCCGTCGGCGCTGATCGCTGGTTCTGCTACTTGTGCGGAGGCGTGGGCCAGGGCGTTCCGTTCGCGGCCACGTCGAGGAGGTCGCCGAGGCGGAGCCAGGCAGCGGGTCCCGCGTAGCCGGCGGGGCTTGTCGCGAACCGCTGCCATGCTTCGGCGTCGTCACCAAGGGCGGTGCGTACGACCGAGGCGACCGCTGGGTGCGCTGCCTGACCACGCGGCCCTCTGGCTTTGAGGGCGGTCCAGGCGGGCAGGGCGCGGATCAGCTCGAAATCGTCCGTGGGCAGACCCAGCACCGTACTTGCCCAAGCCTCCCGGAGGTTCGGGCCGCCCCCCAGGTGTCGGCGGAGGTTCCGGGTGAGGCCCAGCAGTGCACGCTGCGGGTCAGAGTGACGCTTCAGCACGTCGGCGAAGGACAGGCCACGGCGGTACGCACGGGATGCGAAGGACAACAGAGCCTTTTCCACAAGAGCATCGTCGCCATCATGCCGTCGCAGGTACTCGTCGAGCGCAGCGTCCGGAGCACCCGCGAGATCCCGCACCGTGACCTGGTGGGGCTTGCCGAGGGATGCCGTGCGCGCCGGACCGGGAACCGGGAACGGCTCGGCAACCATCCGTTCGATGGTGTCGAGGAGTTCACGAGCTTGCTGGTCGTCCGCACTCAGCCCGTACCTGCCGTGGTCCCGGCGCCCGGCCAGCCCTCGTTTCACCTCCCGGCAAAACAGGCGCGCCTTCTCCTTCACCTGCGGGGTGATCACCGGCAGGTGCTGCAACAAGTCGTGCACCCAGCGAAGCTCTTTCGCCGCGTGGACCGGCGACTTGGGGTCGGGTTCCCACAGCTCCAGCGCTACGGCCGCGTGCTCGGCGAAGTTCTGGGCCAGGGAGGTCAACTGGTCCGCGGAGGCTCGCCAAGGACGAGGCTTCCCGTACTGGCGTGCCAAGCCGGGGTTGAGAATGTAACGCCATCTGCCATCTGCTGCCCGCGCAGTGCTGGATACGGCAGCCCGGCAGCCGTAGCGCAGAGCGTACTCGTCTTCTGTCAGGAGCTCGTCGATGCGCTTGCGCTGCCGGGGAGCGAGCGCCGCCAAGTCATGCGCGAAGTGATCCCGTACCTCTTGCTCCGTTGCCCCGTCCCGACGCATGCGGCACATCCGGGTGGTGAGTACAGAGAACGGGAAGTGCGCGAGGTCGTCCTTGGCGATCTCCTCAAGCAGTTCTGGCTCAACGTCCCAGGGGATGCTGCCCAGGAGATGCTCTCGGATGACGTACCCGGAATCTTTGTTGTCGGACCAGTCGACGAGGAACCGGTGGTGGTCGGGATGCGCGGTCAGGACCTGCTTCCACATGGTGCGCCAGGCCTTCTCAGCGGCTTCCTGCCTCTTCAGCCACAGCGACGTGTCCTCACCGTCTTTCTCGTCGACGAGAGGGTAGGACGGCAACAGATCGACAGCCGTGCTGATGACGGTGCTGTGCAGTCGGTGCTGTCGCAGCACCAGTTGGGCATCCGTCGGCGTGTCGAGGAACTCGACCGTCATGCGTTGCTGATGCGGCTTCCGCTCGCGTAGGGCCTCGGCGACGGCGTCAGCCAAGAGGCTGCTTGCCTGCGCCGAGCCGAGGCGGCCGAGTTGGACGGCAGTACAGCGCTCCAGCGACTCGTTCCGCAATTGTGGTGTGCAGGAGGGGTGCGAGAGAACCAGCAGCGCCAGATCCATGGACGGTCCGTAGAACGGATCCGACTGCGACGGCTTCCGGGCCAAGTCGCTGTCGATCGCGGCTTCCAGCAGCCACGACGGAGCAGAGTCGCCGTAGGGACCGTGCAACAGCGCTACCAGCAACTCCCGCCGCTCCATTCCCCCCTCCATCGACCGGGCTTGCTCCGCAGCCATCAGCGCGGGCGGGGCGTCTGCCCTGCTGTCTACTGCGAGCGCGCACAGGAAGTTCAAGGGGAGGTGGGGGGCGGCTTCACCGCTGTCCATGAGGCTCCGATCCGCTATGAGGAGTTGTCTGAGTGCTCGTCCGAGCGGTTGTCCGCCTCTTGCCGAAACAAGGGCCACAGCACTTTGGTACGGAGAGCGTCCTCTCATGGTGCGACAAGGCACTGACAACGAGGTTGTCTACGGTCGATGCAGGCTGCATTGAAGACCCTGCGTCGACTGCACTGAGCTTCCTGGGCTGATCGCGTCCGTCGAGAGCGTCCTGGGTGTGGCGCTCGTGGCCGTCCATGGGCTACGGCGGGCAGTGCGGAGGCCGAGGATCGCTCAGGCCGAGCTCCGACATCAGTTGGTGAGCCAGTTCGAAGGGCCTGTTGCGGGGGCCATGGGGGAGGGCCGCAGCGGACTCGAAGCTGCGTTGGGCGCCCAGAGCCCTGGGGCCCACCAGGCCGGCGAGCCGATGGTGCCGCCAGAGCGGTACGGGCCGACGGGCGTCGACCACGATGAGGTCAGGACGACGCCAGATGACCAGCGCCCAGGGCCCGGTGTCGGAGTCCGGGCCGGCCCAGGCTCCGACGAGGGGCGCGTCTTCGGCGGCACCTACGGCTTCAAGCGCTATCAGCGCGGGGTTGCTGAAGCGGCCGGTGACGTGAAGGAGCAGCTTCCCATGGCGGTGTACGTCGCGGCCCTTCTCGGTGAGAGTCCATACGGCGTCGGCGAGGGGATCGTCCTGGACCACGTCTGACGCCACGTCGAGCACGGCAGCTTGGTCGACAGCGGGACCGAAGGCCGTGTCCAGCAGAGCCGTGTACTCCGTGACGTACGCGAGATCCACTGCGGGAAGCAAGTGGCCGACCTCCTGGGCGGCCTCGTTGAAGGCAAGGCTTTCCGGGGTGACCTCGTAGCGTGGGGCATGGCTGCGGAGGACGGCGAGGGCGACGGCGGCGAGGCTGCCGACCTGGGGCTCGATCCGCTCGGGGAGATCGTCTCGATTCAGCGCGCGGACGGCGCGGGAGAGCAGAGGCACCCAGTCGGTGCGTGCCGGAGGCCAGGCGCCTGCCGCGACGGTCCATAGGGTCAGCCGGACGACGAGCATGCGTTCCGGAGGGCCCAGGTGGGGAGCAAGGGCGACGAGGCGCTCCACCCATCGGCGGTATCTGCGACGAATCTCCTGGTCGGCCTGCCAGAGGTCGGGAAGGGCCGCGGTGTTCGTTTCCGCGCCCGATGCCTCGGGATCGTGCTCTGCTGTCACACCCTCGATGTCGTCCTCGTCAGGGACGGCTTCGAAGTCGTCGGTGAACCGCTCGTCCCAGGAGACGGGCAGCAGGTCTTGAAAGGACGTGCCGGTGTCGGTGAGCGTGGGGAGTCCCAGTGCGAAGCGCGTGAGCGATTGTCCGACGCGACCAGCGCACTCGTCCAGATACCGCTCCCAGCTGCCCTCGTCGCCGTTCAGCGGGGTCGTCGCGGCTGGGCCGGTGCTGCTGCTCGCCGAAGCGACCGCTGAGACGGGGGCCAAGGCTGTGCGCAGGGTCTCCATGTCGCCCAGAAATCGCTCGGCGAGCCTGGGATCCGCGAACAGGTCGGCCGGCTGTGTCGTGGGGGCGTGCGACTGAGCCGGGGCCGTACGGCGCAGCGCCCGGTCGGGGTCGAGGACGAACACGATGTTGCCGAAGTGGGGTACTCCGTCTTGGCCGACGACGACGAGGCGTACGCGACTGCCCGCGTCCGCCGGAGCCGTCACCGTCAGCGTGGTCTGGCCGGGCGGGACGTCCGCGAGGCGCTCCCATGCCTCCGGCGGTGCTGCCGCCTGGGACACCTCCAGGTGAGCGGCGTCGGAGAGGGGACGGGCCATGCTGATCTCCAGGCCGTCCGATACGCGTAGGGCACCGAGCAGCAGCGGGCCGTTGCCGGCCACGGGACGGGGGAGAGGCGTGACCGAACGAAGCCGGGCGATGGGCTCGTCGGTGCCCTCGGGAAGAAGGGTGGTGGCGACGGGCGTGATGACTCCGAGCTCGCAGTTGCCCCCCTCGTCCTGGGAGAGCAGCAGGGCCGCAGCGGAGAGGTTCGGGCTGCCGGTCAAGGCCCACCGCTGCCCCTCGGAGGCCCATTCGACGAGTTTCCCGTGGCGGTACCTCTGATCGTGGTCACTGACGACACGACCGTTGTACTCCTTCACCAGGGCGGCGACCGTTGCGCCGTCGAGGTCGCTGAGCCCCGGCTGATAGGCGAGGGTGAACCGACGCGGGCGGAAGCGCTCAAGCAGCTTCCGCAGCGCCAGGGAGCGATGGTCGTGAAAGGGCGCGAACACGGCCAGTTCGTCGACCGGACCGTGCGGCAGCTGATCGATGACGGGCGCGTGCAGGCTGCTGACGATGTGAACCTGCGGCGCCGTGGGGATGCTGTCGTGGTGGAGCCGGTCCAGGAGCGCCGAGACCCGATTCAGTGCCTGTGCCACACCGGCCGAGAACCTCACCTTCTCCGGGAGGCCGCGCAGCCATGCCGTCAGGTGCGGGATCGCGCTGGGACTCTGGCCCCCGTGCACGCGCAGCACCGTCCACAGCTCGGCGTTGGCGTGCCAGCCGGCCAGCGTCGTGTTGCCGGAGCCGAGGGCGATGGTGGCGTGCTGCGGTCCGGCCAGGATCATCAGTTTGGGATGGAACGCGGCACCGTGCGCGTAGGCCAGACCGGCGAGGTAGCTGCGGCCGGCCCGCCGGATGGCCCGGGGATCGCTCCTCGCCATGGAGACGTCTCCGACCACGGTGACGCGGGCGCCGGTGGCCTGGGTGACGCCGAGGGCGACTTCCTCGAAGAACCCCAGATCGGAGGTGAAGCTGAGGAACAGTGCTTCTTCCAGGCCGTGTCCACCGATGCGCTCCTCATCGAGGATGAGCGTCAGGGGCGAGGCGAACGCGGTCGGCGACTCCACTCCAGGTGTTCGTTCGGTTTCAGTCAACGAGTGCCTTTCCGCCCCTGGTCACCGACCAGTGCTGGTTGTGGTGGTGCAGCACGCCGCAGGTGGCCAGGACGGTTCCGAGCTGGTCCAGCCGCAAGCCGACGTCACCCCGCCCCTCCTTGCTGGTGCGGAACAGCAGTCCGCCGCGCTCGTGCAGTCGGGTCGGCAGCCAGAGCGAGCCATCGGCGCGGCGGCGCGACTTGGACAGCGCGATGCGCTGTGACCGCGCCACCAGGTCATGGGTCAGTCGGCGCGCGACATCGCGCAGTCGCAGGGGCCGGGCTTCGTCGAGCCGGCGCCAGACCCACTCCGGGCCGAGTTCGACGCCGCGTTGGCCGAGAAACGCGTCTCGGACCCTGCCGGTGAGTTCGTCCAACCGGCGGGCGCTGGCTGCGAGAACCCGGAGTTCGGTGAGAGGCAGGGCCTCACCTGCGCTCCGCAGGGCGTGCTCGGCGGGTAGGGGCACGCCTGTGGTGCTCTGTGTTGCGGGGAGGCTTGAGAGGAACGCCGCGACCGTCATGTCGGGTAGTTCCTCGGCGAAACGGTCGGCGAGTTCTTCGACCGGTACCAGCCCATCGACCTGTTCCACCAGCCAGGACCACAGGCGGCGCCACGCTCCGACGGAGTAGTTCCGCAGAGCCACTCCTCGCCAGGCGGACGCGGCATCGATACCGCTCGCCACGGCGTCGGTGGTGAGGAAGTCACCGAAGGCGAAGACGTGACCGACGTCCCGGGTGAAGTGGGCGACCGGATGCGTTTCGACAACACGTGCCAGGAGCTGAACGGTCTGCCGACGCGCCGCCGAGCGGGAGCCTCCTTCGGCCGAGGAGTGCGGCTCGCACATCAGCTTCGCGAGCCACGATCCGTCAGGATGCTCACCACCGGCGCACACGCACAACCGGTCGCCGAGAGAAGCGAGCTCGTCCACCTGCAGTGTGTCCTCGGCTGCCAGTTCGAGCAGATCGCCCAGCCCGTCGCGTACGGCCGTCCTGTCGAGCCGGGGTCCGGGGACGGGCATGCGGCCGGGGCCGAGGATGCCGAGCGTGAGCTCGGATCCGGCATACGGACCCCAGAACCCCCACGAGTTGCCCACGTATCCATGGGCGCCGGGTACTGCGGACTCGGCCACGGAGACCGTCCCGGAGTGCAGGTGCCGTGCCAGGGCGTCGACGCCATGGGCGCGGGGGAGCCCCTCAACGGCATGCGGACGGTGCGCGAACGACACGGCTGCCAGAGCCACTTCCGCTCGGCGCAGCAGAGTCTGTGCGGCCGGGACCGCGAGCCCCTCGGAGTCGGCTCGGTCCGCGACCAGACCGTGCAGGGCGTAGTAACGCGCGTGCGGAGTCACCGCGGTGACACCGGGCACCAAGTGATCGACCATGCGCATCACATGCCGCTCCACCGAGAGCGGATAACGTCCTGCGGCCACGTCGAGCCCGGGGCTGCTCCATCCGGGCCCCTCGACAGGTGCCGGCGCCGTCCCGTCGGCGCAGGGCCCTACCATTTGCTCCCCCATGGCTCCCTCGACAGCCGCACCTTCCACCCTCAGCGCTGATCGGTATGCGAATGATCCATCATTCTGGCGTCAGACGTCCTTCGACGCATGCTCGATGTGGAAGCGACCCTGGGACACCACCGTCTGGCGGATGCGGGTGGTGAATTCGGGGCTTCGGGCGATCCGGTCGACGCCGCCGGCCTTGTTGTTGCGCAGGGCTGTTTTGAAGCACTGGTCGAGCACGCCCGTCAGACGGTCCATGAGCTCGGTGTTGAGGTGGTCGAGGTCGATGTTCAGCAGATCGCGCGGGGTGGGTTGGCGGAGCCGCGTGAGCGCGTAGGCGGACACGGCGGCAAGCGGGTAGAGCCAGTTCTCGATGGTCTCCCCGAGCAGGGGGCGATCCTCGGCGTATGCGTTCAGATGCTGCCGGATCCGGGTGTGGACGTCGAGGGACAGGCGGTAGAGGTCGAGGTCCACCTTCGCGGAGAAGATCTGGTGGTAATGCCTGTCCTCGAGGAGCAAGGCCTCCGAGTGCCTGAGCGCCACGTGCGGCTCGCGCAGCGCGAAAGCCGTGAACTCGCGTGCCAGTCGGGCCATGGAGACGACCTGGTCGAGCGGGAAACCGAGGTTGCGGTAGTAGCTGGCGCGCCGCTCGTAGTAGTAGCCGCCGCCATGCGTGAGACTCTCTTCGATGTCCTTCTGAATCGGTTCGGTGGCCCTCAGCGCACCGGCCGGCAGCTGGGTCTGACTGTTGGTGGCCCGGATGATCCTGTCGCGAGCCGTCCCGTTCTCCGGCGCGACCACGATCTTGACGAGCAGAGAGCGATCGCGGTGATGACCACCGGCTTGGAAGAAGCTGTAGACCTCATGGCTCGTCTGAAGTCCGTTGACGATCTGAGGATCCTTGATGACGATCTTCTTGCCCGCGATCTGTGCCGCGTCGGCGACGACCGTGACGCCGTTGTTGAACCACCAGAAGTCCTCGCCGGTGCCGGACTTCAAGGTCTCACCAATGGCGTTGTTCACCGCCGTGGAACCGGCGTAGTCCCGCACGTTCGATTCGAACAGCTCCAGTCGCAGGGCCTGGTTGTCCGAGGTGATGAAGCGGTAGTACTCGTCGAGCCGTGCCAGGCACACGTATCCCTCCCCGAGAGACGTGCTCATGGGGGTCTCGGTGAAGACGAGCTGCGCCACCGCCTTCGCGCCGCGGGCGGTCCGTTCGCGAAGGTCCGCCGCGTTGAGGTACTCGATCGTCGCCTGTGTGTCCGATGTGATCTTGGAGAGTTCTCGACGGAGGCGATCTCCCTTCGCCTTCACGTTGGGATGAGGGCCCTCCGCCGCCTTGCTGGCGTAGATCACCTTGACCCGCACCTGCGGGAACGAGGAGGCCAGGTCTTCGAGAACGCGGAGGAAGCGTCGTGTGCGCTCGAGGAGTTTGGCGTTGGTGTGAGAGCCCAGCTCGTCTTCGTCGCGGCTCATGTCGAGCAGCGTGGGCAGATGGAAGTGGAGCTTCTCGAAGACCGTTTCCTGATAGCCGGGCGAGGTCTTCGCCTGAAGCACGACCAGCTCGATGATGCCGGCACGTTGAGTGAGGTACTGGTGTGCGTCAGAAGTGACGTAGCGGCCGTCTACGAAGGACCAGATGCCGTCGATGCCGCAGTCGTGTGCGCCGTCGACGATGCCGTCGATGATTTCGTCGTTGTCGAGATCCCAATCCTGCAGCGCCTTGTCGGCTGCGAAGAAGGTGAAGAAGTCGTCCCGGCCCTTCTGTGGCGCCAGCCGCCGGTGCTGATCATCCAGAATTCGGTCCAGAAGCCGCTGATCGTTGTTTTGAGCAGACGTCATCCAACACCCCCCGGTGCGCAGGCGAACGAAAGAAGATGGTCCCAGGCCCACTCAGGAGAGGAAACCCCTCGAAGTGGCGTAGATCAGGTCGTAGCGTGGGCTCGGTGCAGGGCCAGTCGTCCGCCACAGCCTTGTCGCACTTGGTCGGGGGAGTGTCCTGCAGCTTCTTGCGGTAGTCCACCTTCATGAGGGCATGGCCCAGTACTCTCCCCGGCCCTGGCGGACGCGACCATATGGTCCCGACGTCAGGCGTAGGCTCCTCTCGGAGAGTGAGGGGGGACGATGAGCGACGATCGTGTGGCGACGGTGCCCGTGTGGACGCTGGCGACCGCAGATGTTCGGGTGCCTGGGCCGGTCGCGGGTGAGGTGCTGTCGGCTGAGCGGCTGGCCGAGCTGCGTGGACTGCTGGCCGTGCTGGCCGATCAGCCGATCGTCACCCTTGAGGTGCATCCGCTGCCCAGCGGGGTCGACCGCGGGCGTGGCATCCCGCTCGACGTCGTGAGTCCCCTGGCGCAGCACCTGTCGCAGTTCATCACGCAGTCGGCGCGCAGTTCCCTCACGGTGGCCAGGGCGACCGCTTCCGGCGAGAGTCTGTATCGCATGGTGGTCCCGGCGAAGGTCGCCGCCCAGGTCGCGCAGGGCTGCCTTCGCCCGATGGTGCCGAAGGCGGGTGGCGGTGGCATCTTCGGTGAGCTCGTGAACTCGACGGGCAGGATCGCCGGCAAAGCGCAGTTCGTGCCGGTCGGAGGAGCGGCAGCGGCGGGCACGATCGGGGGAGCCGGTGCGACCGCCGGGGCCGCGGCCGCCGGCGGCACGGTGCTCACCGTGGCCGCTCCGCTCGTGCTCATGGCCGTGGCGGTGGGGGTGAGCGCGCACGCCGACCGCAAGCGCCAGCAGGCCATCGAACACATCACGGAGCTCCTTGAGCAGCTTCAGGAGGACAAGCTCGACGACGAGCACAGCGAACTCGACGGCTGTCGCGACGCCATCGACAAGGCCACCGCCATCCTCCTCGACCAGGGCAGGATCGGTGCCTCGCTGGGACTCGACTCCGCGGTGCACGCCATCAACACGGCGCTGGGCAAGGCCGACCGCCGCCTTGCCCGATGGCAGGGCGCGCTCGACCGGCTGCCCGAGGGTGAGGCCGTCGAACTCGGCACGCTGACCAAGTCGTTCCCCGGCGTCGACGATCACGGCGGCGCGTTCCGCGCCCACCTCGAACTCGCTTCCCTGGCCGTCGCGCTGAAGCGGCGGGTGGCCGTCCTCCAGGCTGTCGAGCACGCCCAGAGCGACCCCGGCAATCCGTTCGAGAACTTCATGCGCTCACTCAAGCGCGACCAGCAGCGCCTCGACGAACTGGAGTCGGGCATCGCCGAAGTCCTGGTACGCCTGTCGGCGCTGGAACTGGCACGCCCGAACGGGCTGCGGCCCGTCTTCACGACCGGTGAGGTCGATCGCCTCATGAGCGCGGCACACCGGATTCACCAGCTGGGCGGCGGCGTCACCGTCAACGGCCGCACGACGGACGTGGCGATCGACATCGCCCGCTACAAGGACGGCTCGGTGGTCGTGTTCCCCGCCGTGCCCGCGTAGGCCGGATCCGTTCGCCGCACCGGGAGTCACCCTCGTATCGCCCCCAACATCTTTGGCATCATGGCGAGTTGGGCTAGATGTCGGGGGTGGGGGAGTGTCCGGTCACATGCGTGGAGACGAGTACCAGGGCCACGACAGCGCGACGGCGACCCGTCTCGCCCGCCGCGCCGTGGAGTTGGCGGCGCCGCACGAGCTGCCCCAGTTCCCGATGACGGCCGAGGCCTTCCACCAGTCGTCCGCGCAACACCGGCTGTGGCCGGTCCGCCGTGACGAGCCGCTGGCGATCGGCCTCGACGTCGTCGCCGCGCTCATCAGCACCGCGGCGCTCTCCGCCGCGGTCCAGGTGCTCGGCCACCTTGCGCAGCAGTCCACCGCGGAGGCGGTCGACATCACACGGAACCGGTTGTTACCGAGGATGTTGCGCCGCCGTACGAGACGGGCCGTCGAAGCGCCCGCCGCGCCCGTGGCGGCGGAGCCGCTGACCGTCGAACAGCTCACCCGGCTGCGCGAGGTGGCCAGGCAGGCGGCGCTCCGCTGGCGGGTGCCCGAGCCGCAGGCGCAGGCGATCGCCGACGGGATCATCGCCGAGCTCGCCACACTGCCCCCGGAGAGGCCGGACGCCGGCGAACCGGGCGGGGAGGGGCCGGCCGAGGCCGCTCGGTGAGGCGGCCCACGCCGGGACCGGCGGCGCGCGGCCGTCCGGGCCCGTTCACGCTCCCCTCCGGCACGTCCGTGCGCTTCGTGCTGCTGATCGCCGCGATGGGCATCGTGTCGGCCCTCCTGGTGAACGGCACCTCGTCCATCCTCCTGTCGTCGGTGCGGTGGGAGGAGCTGCAGGAGTACCACGAGTGCAACGCCCGGGCGACGGAGGAAGCGGCCCGTGAACGCGGCTCCGCCACCGACATCCGCATCCCCACCGAGCTCGACATGGGCGACTGCGAGGACCCGCGCGCCGGCACCGGCCGACTGGTCACCGCCGGAGTCTCGACCGGCCTGCTCCTCGCCCTCCTCGGCGCCTACGTCGGCCTGCCCCGGTACCGGATCCGGCGGCGCGGCCACCGGCCACTCGCCGGCATGCCCGAGCTCTCCGCGTACCTGGCGGGTCTGCTCCGCGAGACGGGCGTCCGCGAGCGGGTCGGCTTCCTCGCCGAGCCGCTGAATCCGGCCGTCCACGCGCTCGCCTTCGGGCGCATCGGACGGCGCCGGGTGGCGCTGAGCGGAGGGCTGCTCACCCTGTACTCCCTCGACCGGGCGGCCTTCCGGAGCATCGTCCTCCATGAACTGGCGCACATCCGCAACCGGGACCTGGACATCGCCTTCCTGACCCTGATCCTGTGGCGGGCGAGCATGCCGACCCTGGGCGCCCTGACGGTCGTCTCGGCCCCGGCGTCCCTGCTCCTCGGGGGCGCGCTCGCGGGCTCCGTCCTCGCGTTCGCCGCCCAGGTCCCGTTGCTCACCGCACTGGTGATCCTGCTCAAGAACGCGGTGCTGCGGAGCCGGGAGCTGTACGCCGACGCGCGGGTGACGGAGTGGGAGGGCTCGGCCGACGGCCTGCGCAGGCTGTTCGGCGCCGCTCCCGCCCGCGAGGGTGCGAAGACCGGCCGTGGGCTGCTGAGCGTCCACCCGCCGCTCGCCCGGAGGGCGCGGGCGCTGACCGACCGGAGGGTCCTGTACGAGGTCGGCTTCTGGGACATGAGCGCGGTCGGGGCGGCGGGAGCCTTCCTCCACGACATGGTGAGTCTGGGGCCGATCGGCGGCGGCAGCCAGGCCGGACCGGTCACGGACCTCGCCGCGACCGTCCTGTCCGGGGCCTTGGTGGTGGGCGCGGCGGGGACGGTGCTGTGGCAGGCGGTGGCGCACGCCCCGGGCTCCCTGACCCCGGCGCGGCTCCGGCGGGCCGGGCTCGGTCTGGGCCTCGGCCTTGGCGTGTTCCGGCTGCTGTCCTCGTCGATGGCCTTCAGTCTGGTGAGCGTGGGCGGGAAAGGCGCGTCGCTGGCCTTCCCGTACCTCGTCCTGACGAGTCTGTGCGGCTGGGCTCTCGTACGGTGGCTGGTACTGGTCGCGGAGGCGTGGGGACCGGTCCTGGCCCGCAACCGCCGTCCGCGACGCGTGCTGTGGACGGTTCTCGCGGTGGGCGCGGCCGGAGTGCTGCCAATGGTCGACTTCCTGCTGACGCTGCCGTCGATGACGCTGTACGCGGCGGCGTTCATCGCCCCCTCGCTGCCGGGCGCGGTGGTCTTCGTCGGAGGCACCGCGTTTCTGGTGTCCAGCCGGATCGCGTCCCTGGTGCTGCCGGTGATGCTCACCGCCATGGTGGTGCCGCTGGTCGGGCAGTACGTGTCATGGCGTCCCGGCGCCCGGCACACCTTCACCGGATTCGGCCCGCCGGGCCCGCCGCCGGGGGTCCTCGTCCGCTTCGGCGTCCCGGTGGCGCCGGCGGCCGCCCTGTCGGCGCTGCTGGTCGTGTGGACCGGCGTCCCCGCCCCCGAGCTGATGGTGATGGGGGTACTCGTCGCGGGCCAGGTGGCGGCGGCCTTCTGGGCGGGCGGCGGCCACGCGCCGCTGCCGCTCGCCCGGGGCGCCCTGGCCGCGTTCGGTGCGGGCGTTCTCGGCATGGTGGCCTTCGGCGTGCAGGTGAGGCTCCTGGGCTGCCTCGCCCCGGGCCCCGACCCCTGCGTCCCGCTCCCCGGAACGGCCCACTTCCGCCTGGGCCTCACGATGGCCGCCGTCGGCACCCCGCCGGCCTGGCTCCTCCACGCCCTCGCCGTCCGGTCCCGCCGGGCCCGGCTGCGGCGCCGGGCGTAGAGCACGGGCTCAGCCGCGGCGCCGGGCGTGGACCGCGGGCTCAGTCGCGGCGGCGGGCGTAGAGCACCAGCTCACCGCGGCGCCGGGCCTGGACCGCGGGCTCAGCTGCGGCGCCGCGCATGGACCGCGGGCTCAGCCGCGGCGGCCGGTCGCCGCCAGCGCGTCCTTGACCTCCTGCGCCACGCGGGCCGCGTCCTCGGGGTTGTTCACCACGTCCGTGTGGTTCATGTCCACGACGAGGACCTCGCTGGCCGAGTAGTGCTTGTGGACCCAGTCGTCATAGCCGGACCACAGGGTGCGGTAGTACTCGACGAGGCTCTCGTCCTGCTCGAAATCGCGTCCCCGCAGCCCGATGCGGTGCAGCACCGTCTCGAAGTCCGCCTTGAGGTAGACCATGAGGTCGGGAGCCTTGCGGTACGGCAGGCCGTCGATCTCCCGCATCATCTCGTCGAGCAGCCCCTCGTACACCTGCATCTCGAGGGAACTGATCCGGCCGAGGTCGTGATTGACCTTGGCGAAGTACCAGTCCTCGTAGATGGAGCGGTCGAGCACGTTGTCGCCCTGCTTGTACGCCTCCTTGATCGCGGCGAACCGCGTCTGCAGGAAGTAGAGCTGGAGCAGGAAGGGGTAGCGCTTCGCCTCTATCTCCTCGGGGCTCGCCGAGTAGAAGAGCGGCAGGATCGGATTGTCGTCGACGCTCTCGTAGAAGACCTCGCTGCCCAGCTCCTTGGCGAGGATCTCGGCCACACTCGTCTTGCCGATCCCGATCATGCCTCCGACGCAGATCACCGGCATACCTCACTTCTCCCTGGGGGTCTTCTCTTCGTGCCGTTGGCGGGGTGAGCTGGGCTTCCCGCACCACTGAGACGCACGCCGGTGGTCACACGATTCCCTGGACTCTCGTGATCGACGTCATGAAGACCGTCAGGCCCGAGACCCTGCGACAGGCCGCAACCCCGCGGCCGCCCTGCATCTTAAATGACGATTTCACCCCAGGGCGGCCGTCGTACCGCCGTACCGGGATCCTGGCATCGGAACCGAACCGCCCTTGGAGGATCCGCCCATGACCCGCACCACGCCCCCGCGCCCCGTCGACGTCGAAGCGGTGTTTCCCGCCCTCGCCCGGCACCGGCGCACGACGACGCGGCTGCACCCCCGGCAGGGCACCGCGAAGCCGGGGGACAGCTCGGTGGCGGGGCCGCTGCTCTGGCCCGCCGACGAGCCGTGGCCGGTGTGCACCGCCGTACACCCGAAGGGCACGGGGCATCTCCTGTCCGACGTACGACTCCGCCGGCGCCTCCAGGACGAGGCCCGCGGGCGGGACTTCACGGACGAGGAGCGGCGGCTCCTCGACGGGATGACACGCGGGACGCACGCCCCCGAGCTCCGCGACGAGGACCCGCTGCCGCTGCTGGCCGTCGCCCAGCTCTACGCGGTCCACGACATCCGCCAGGAGACCCCGCCCCGCCGCACCCGCGCCAAGCTCGGTGGAAGCTGGCCGCGCCCCGAGGCCTCCGGCCCGGCTCCTGCGGCAGCCCCTGCCCCCACCGCTGACCGAGACCCCGAAACCCTCGCCCTCGCCACTCAGGACGGCCTCATCCCCGCGCCCCGGCCCTCGCACCCCGAGCTCAGCAAAAGTCGTCGTACCTGACCCCTGAACGCCGCGTTCGCCGGGCAGGGCAGCCCGGCGGCCGACCAGTGGCGCGACCGCTGGTTCTGCCTGTTCCACCTCGGGGTACCCGCTGCCTGGGCTTTACCCCGGATTATGGACGCTTCTGAGAAGCGGATCTTCGGGTTCGTGGAGAGGATGTCCTCATGGGTACTGCGAGGTACTCGGGGGAGTTCAAGCGGGACGCGGTCGCGCTGGTGGAGTCCAGCGGGCGGCGTATCGGGTCGGTGGCGCGGGAGCTGGGTGTCAACCCGGAGTCGCTGCGCCAGTGGGTCGCGCGCACGGGCGGAAGCGGCCGCGTCCGGTGCGGGCGGTGAGGGCCCGTTGAACCCGGCGGAGCGTGAGGAACTGCGCAGGCTGCGCAAGCAGGTCCCAGGGTGGGGCGGGCGCGGCGGAGCCGCAGGCTGAGGCTGCCCACCATCAGGTCCCAGTTCCCCGAGCTCGCCGAAACCGCCGGCCGCGAGCAGATGTCCTACATCGGCTTCCTCTCCGAGCTCCTCCTGGCCGAGTACGACGACCGGGCCCGCCGCCGCTCAAAGCGGCGCATCAAGGCCGCCGGCTTCCCCCGCGACAAGTCGCTGCGCACGTTCGACTTCGACGCCAACCCCAACATCGACCCGGCCACGGTCCACACCCTCGCCACATGCGAATGGATCAAGAAAGGGCTGCCGCTCTGCCTCATCGGCGACTCCGGGACCGGTAAGTCGCACCTCCTGATCGCGCTTGGCACCGAGGCCGGGATGGCCGGATTCCGGGTCAAGTACGTCCTGGCGACGAAGCTGGTCAACGAGCTCGTCGAAGCCGCAGACGAGAAGCAGCTGACCAAGACCATCGCCCGCTACGGCCGCGTCGACCTGCTCTGCATCGACGAACTGGGCTACATGGAACTCGACCGCCGCGCTACCTGCAGAGCATCGGGTGCACCGCGCCGGGCACCCTCGGCGTAGGCGCCCGCCCGGTCCCGGCAGATGATCTCCACGCCGGGGTGACAGATCAGCCACGCAGCCAGCGGCCCGGCCTCACGCGTCGGGAGCACATCGACCACGCGACGGGTTTCGACGCTGGTCAAGACGGTGGAGTAGGTCTGGCCGCGGCGGATCGCGAAGTCGTCCACGCCCAGCACGCGCGGAGTGCTGAACTGCGGATCGGGCAGCGCCATGACCCTGCGCAATAGGGTCATTCTTCCCGCGCCGAAGCCCAGCTGGGCTGCCAGCCGTACGCCGGCCCGCCCGGCTAGCGCGAGCCCCACGCGCTCCAAGGCGTGGTTGAGCCGAGTGGTGAACCGCGCGTACGGGGCGGCCAACCGGGAGAACGGCTCGGCGAATGTCCGACGCGGGCAGTCCGCCGACCCGCAGATGAAGCGCCGGACCGTCAGCCGGATCACGAAGCCCTGCTCAGCGAGCGGAAGGTCCTTCAGCCTGCGCTGATAGCGGTCGTGGACCCGGTCCGAAAAGCGGCCGCAGTTCGGACACTCCGCCCCGGCCACCCGGCCTCTCGCCACCACCTCGACCGTGCCGAACGCGGCCGTCACCACCTCGACATCCACGTCGTCGATCCCGTCGAACACGAGCGAGTCCCAGAACGATGCATCGGTCTGCATGACCAGCACCGTCACCGTCCACAGCCGACCACGGCAGAGACGACCCAGGATTTGACGGAGCGTCATTTTCGACTGCCGGTCGACAAGGCGTACGCGGTCTCAGGCGACCCTGCCCCTCACAACCGAACATCTTCGCCGTGTTCGGGCAACCAAGGTGTCGGCGGCTGGGGCAGCGTGGCATGCCAGAGTGACGGGCAACGGCACGGGAGCCGCGTCCGCTGCGGTGCCTCACCCAGCCAGCGGCCGCGCCGATCGACCTCCTTCATTGAGCGCTTTCAGCGTTGCCTCTCCAGGGTGAGTACGGCCTTTGCGATTGACGTCATGCGGTTGGGGCTCATCCGGGATCTTCGGAAGATTCGCCATGACTTCAGCCGTACCATGCCCGTTCGATGGGTGCCCGGGATGCGGCCAGTGCCCGCCTGGCCGTCTGCTCTATTGGGAACAGCTGCCCGCCGGGCGGTCGTCTGTGTCCGGTGGTGACCCAGGGGCCGGCGCCCTGGCAGGCACCGATGGCCAGGACGGGGACACCTTGGCGTTCGCAGATTTCGAATGATGCGGTGGGTGCGGGCCGCGCTCAGGTCGTGACACCGGCCCGGCAAGGCCGGCGAGATCCACAGGACCTGTCCGGTCAGGTCGGTCACGACCTGCACGGTCACGCCATGACAGCAGTGCTTGTGCGAGTAGTCGGCGCGGCCGTCGCCGCCCCGTCGTACTAGGCGAGCGTCCCGTCGGCGCGCAACCGCTCGCTGAGGCAAAAGGAAGACCCCCGTCGGCGTGCCTGGGTCCCGTGCCGTGCTCTGCCTGGTCCCGGGCGGGTATCAGCCACGCTCAGCTTCGTCCTGCGTGGTCAATCCGGTGTCAGGGGCGGAAAACAGACGCTCGGCATTGTGATTGAGGTCAGCGAAGCCTTCCACCATCTGTGCCGCAACCCTCCAAGCTGATACATCCTCCGCCGGCTCAACCTCCCACAGGTGGAACGCTCTGCCGGTGAACTCCTGGCTGAGGGGTGCATCCGCCTTGCGGGCTCGCAGGAAGAACGACAGCCGGGTACGCACCTGCCATCGTTCCTGTGGCCCCCTCTGGGGAGGCGACATCTGTTCCAGGACGTGGGATTCGTCGAAGAAGACCGAACGTGCTGCGAGGAAGTCCTGCAGTCCACTTTCGCCGCTCCAGACGAGCCCATCGACGAAGCCGGTGCGGAAATCCACGCTCAGGACCTCATCCCGCATCTGCTCAGCAGGGACATGGGCCTGCAGCAGCCGGAAGTATCTCTCGATCGTCTGCCAGATCACTGGTGTCACACCGTCGGCATCCATCGCACCTCCCAGCCCGCCGCAGGCTCTGCCTCTCTCATCCTGCTCCCGCTCACAGAGGGGTGCGAGTTATTGAGCGTTTTCAGCGTTGACGCTCCAGGGTGAGGGCGGCGGCGGCGATGGCCGTCATGCGGTTGGGGCTGCATCGGGCGCTGCGGAAGATCCGCCAGGACTTCAGGCTCGCGACACCGCGTTCAACGGGCGCTCGTGCTGCGGCCGGCGCCCGGTTGAGGGTCTTTTCGGTGGGAGTGAGTTCCTGGAGTGGCTTGCGTTTGATGCCGGTCGTCAGCCATGGTCCGCCGCCTTGGTAGGCGAGATCAGCCAGGATGGGAACACCCTGACGCTCGCAGATCCGGATGATCCGGTGGGTGCGGGCGGCGGTCAGGTCGACGACCGCGCGGGTGTAGGCGTGGGCGGTGGACTCGCTGATCCCGAACCCGGCGGCGATCTTTGCCAGAGTGGTGTGCTCTCGCAGGTACACCAGTGCCACCATCGCCCGCTGGGACGGACGGAGCTTGCAGCGCCGGTCGCCCTCACGAGTGACAACCAGCATGGTGACCCACTCCACGAGCGCATGCGGCAGGTCAAGTGCGGCAGGATGGATGACCAACGAGGCTCCCGAGCAACGTGATGAGACGTCAGACATCTCGATCAACAGCTCGGTGGCCTCGTTCGTTGCGCTTCACGGCCCATCACTCGATCGGTGGCCAACTCGAAGAAGCTCATTCAGCCCAAGACTTGTTTGCACCGACGACAATCTCGGGTAGCTAGAGATTCCGACGCAACGAATCTCTATCCTGTCCTGCTCTTCGACCCCATTCGACGCAATGCCATGAACACGGAACTCATTGTCGCTTCCCTATCC